>CAZEOR010000252.1:0-4890 GCA_964513695.1 uncultured Thiobacillus sp. | reverse complement strand
GGCGGCTTCGGTTTTGTTGGATACCGGTGGCGACATACTCGAACTGGGTGCTGGTAGTGGCCGTCTGGCCCTGGACATCCTGCTGGAGCTGGAACGGTTGGGACGCTTGCCGGCGCGCTACCTGATACTCGAAGTCAGCCCGGACCTGCGCCTGCGCCAGCAGGAATTGATCACGGAGCGGGCGGCCCATCACATGGACCGGGTCCAATGGTTGGAGGCGATGCCATCCGATTTCACCGGGATGATCCTGGGCAACGAGGTGCTCGATGCCTTGCCGGTTCACATGGTCCATCGGCATGAGCGTGTGGTCATGGACCGGGGCGTGGCTTGGCGGGAAGGCGGCTTTTTCTGGGAGGATCGACCGGACACCTCGGAGAATTTCGCGCGAACGGCTTCGCTCTTTCCGGTCGAAGGCGACTACCTGTCCGAAATCTGTCCGGCGGCATCCGGTCTGGTGAGCAGCCTGGCGCAATGTCTGGAACAGGGCCTGATACTGTTCATCGACTATGGTTTCCCCCGTGCCGAGTACTACCACCCCCAGCGTCACATGGGCACATTGCGTGTGCATTATCGGCATCACAGCCTGGATGATCCCTTTTTCCTGCCCGGACTCGCGGATATCACCGCCCACGTGGATTTCAGCGCCGTGGCGCAGGCGGGCACGAATGCCGGGCTTGCACTGTTGGGCTACACCAGTCAGGCCCATTTCCTCATAGATGCCGGCCTGCTTGACCTCATGCTGGAAATGGAACCCATGACGCCCGAATACCTGCGCGCGGCTTCCGCGGTCCAGAAACTGTTGCAACCAACGGAGATGGGGGAGTTGTTCAAGGTCATCGCGCTGGGCAAAGGCATATCTGAAGGCCTGCCAGGCTTCCGCCGCGGCGACCGGCGCGGTGCGTTGTAGCGCCTCTACTTGTCGCGCCGTTTGCGCGGTTCGTAGTGGACCACGGCGCGCATGATTTCCGAGTAGGGGAATTTTTCCACGGCGCTGAATTTCTCTATGCCCTGGGTGACCAGGGTCGCCACGTCCGCTTCGACTTCCCCGCCTTGGGCAAGGACGTCCTTCAATCCCAGCACGCCACCGCACTGGGCGCGAATTTCCTTGCCGAAGGGCCAGGGCTGGTTGGGGTCCATGTGCAGGGCGAAACGGGCATTGTGGTGCAGGGCATCGTGAAACGCCTTGCAACGGTTGTTGGCGACCCGCTCCGAGCAGGTGATGGCCTCTCGTTCAGCCAGCAGCAGCTTGCGCGCCTTGAAGCAGACCACGCAGCGGGAAAGCAGCGCCCTTTCAAAAGGGCATGGCAGATCGATGGCGGTTTCCCGCGCCTGGCGATAAGCGTCCTCGTTGTAGCCGCTCATGGTTTTGAGCGGCTATTAGTAGTCATCCCCGGCCAGGGAGGCATCCAGTTCCCGTGGTTGGGACAGGGTGTCCTCGGCGGCCAACTCGTTCTCGGCGAAGATCATCTTGATGACTTGGCCGGAATTGGGGGTGAGTTGCTTGCGCAAGTCGTTGGCGGTGGCCTTGGCTTCCTTGAAACTCTCGGCCTGGCCTTGTTTTGCCAAGATGTTCAGGGGGCCGATCTTGTAGATGTAATAGGGCATGATGGGTGTTCCGGGCAATAGCCGAGCCAAATTGTCGGTTATTGCCCGGCCTCAGGCAAGCTTGCCGTGGCAGTGCTTGTACTTCTTACCGGAACCGCAGGGGCAGGGATCGTTGCGTCCCACCTTGGCGTGCTGGCGTTCGATGGGCTGCTGGCCGGGCTGGGCCTCCTCGGCATCGGCGGCCAGGGCTTCGTCGTAGTCGGCGTGGTGGTACTGCACGTTGCTGATGGGCGCCTCCTGGGCTTCCACCGCTTCCACGTCGGCTTCGCTGCGGATTTGCACGGTCAAGGTGACCTGGGTGATTTCCCGGGCGATGGTGCCGAGCATGCGCTCGAACAGCTCGAAGGCCTCCCGTTTGTATTCCTGCTTGGGATTCTTGGCCGCGTAGCCGCGCAAGTGGATGCCCTGGCGCAGATGGTCCATGGCGGCGAGGTGTTCACGCCAGTGGTTATCCAGGCTTTGCAGCAACATGGCCCGCTCGAAGTTGCGCAGGTTGACCGGGCCGGCCATAACTTCCTTGGCAGCGTAGGAATCGTTTGCGTTTTCGACGATACGCTCGCGCACGCCCTGTTCGTCCAGGCGCTCGTCCGCATCCAGCCATTGCTGCACCGGGCAGTCCAGCAGAAATTCGCTGGATAGAGCCAGTGTGAGGCCGGCCACGTCCCATTGTTCGGCCATGCTGCCGGGCGGGATGTACTCGTTGATGGTGTCGTTGAGCACTTGGGCGCGCATACCCGTAATGCCATCGCTGACATCATCGGTCTCAAGCATTTCGTTGCGCTGGGTGTAGATGACGCGGCGCTGGTCGTTGGCCACGTCGTCGTATTCCAGCAATTGCTTGCGGATGTCGAAGTTGCGCTGCTCCACCTTGCGCTGGGCGGATTCCAGAGAGCGGTTGACCATGGCGTGTTCGATGGCCTCGCCTTCCGGCATCTTCAGCCGCTCCATGATCATCTTCAGGCGCTCGCCACCGAAGATGCGCAGGAGCGGGTCGTCCAGGGATAGGTAGAAGCGGGAAGAGCCCGGGTCGCCCTGGCGGCCTGAGCGGCCGCGCAACTGGTTGTCCACCCGGCGCGATTCGTGCCGCTCGGTGCCGATGATATGCAGGCCGCCGGCGGCGATGACGGTGGCGTGGCGGGGCGCCCAGTCCGCCTTCATGGCGGAAATGCGTGCGGTTTTTTCTTCCGGCGCCAGGCTCTCGTCCTGCTGGATGGCGTCGATTTCCTTGTTGATGCTGCCACCCAGCACGATGTCGGTACCCCGGCCAGCCATGTTGGTGGCGATGGTGATGCCGCCGGGCAGGCCGGCCTGAGCCACCACTTCCGCTTCCCGTGCGTGCTGCTTGGCGTTGAGCACCTGGTGCGGCAGTTTTTCCTTGGTCAGCAGGTTGGACAGAAATTCGTTCACTTCGATGGATGTGGTGCCCACCAGCACAGGCTGGCCGCGCTGGTGGCAATCGCGGATGTCATTGATGACGGCTTGCCATTTCTCGTCGGCGGTGCGGTATACCAGATCGTTCATGTCCTTGCGGATCATGGGCTGGTTGGTGGGGATGATCACCGTTTCCAGGCCATAGATCTGCTGGAATTCGTAGGCTTCCGTGTCCGCCGTGCCGGTCATGCCGGCCAGCTTCTTGTACATGCGGAAGTAGTTCTGGAAGGTGATGGAGGCCAGGGTCTGGTTCTCGCGCTGGATGTTGACGCCTTCCTTGGCTTCCACGGCCTGGTGCAGGCCGTCGGACCAGCGCCGGCCCTGCATGAGGCGGCCGGTGAATTCGTCGACGATGATCACCTCGTCGTTCTGCACCACGTAATGCTGGTCCTTGTGATACAGCACGTGGGCGCGCAATGCGGCATAGACATGGTGCATCAGGGAGATGTTGGCGGCGTCATACAGACTGGTGCCGGGGGCCAGAACACCCAATTCGGTGAGGATGGCCTCCACCTTTTCGTGGCCGGCCTCGGACAGCAGCACCTGGTGCGCCTTCTCGTCCACGGAATAGTCGCCGGGCGGCGGCGGCTCGTCCGTCTTCGGCTCGTGTTCCATGCGGGTGAGACGCGGCGGTACCTGGTTGATGGTCTGGTACAGGGTGACGTTGTCGTCGGCCTGGCCCGAAATGATCAGCGGCGTGCGGGCTTCGTCGATGAGGATGGAGTCCACCTCGTCGACGATGGCGTAGTTGAGGCTGCGTTGCACCCGCTGATCCGGTGTGAACACCATATTGTCACGCAGGTAGTCGAAGCCGAACTCGTTGTTGGTGCCGTAGGTGATGTCGGCGCCGTAGGCGACCTGCTTGGCATCATGGTCCATCTGGGACAGGTTGCAGCCCACGGTCAGGCCCAGGAAGCGGTAGATGCGGCCCATCCATTCGGCGTCGCGGCTGGCCAGATAGTCGTTCACCGTGATGATGTGCACGCCCTTGCCGGAAAGCGCGTTCAGATAGGCCGGCAGAGTGGCCATGAGGGTCTTGCCCTCGCCGGTGCGCATTTCCGAAATCTTGCCTTGGTGCAGGGCCATGCCGCCGATCAACTGGACGTCGTAATGGCGCATGCCGTGCACGCGCTTGGCGGCTTCGCGCACGACGGCAAAGGCCTCCGGCAGCAGAGCATCCAGACTCTCGCCCTTGGTCACCCGATCCTTGAATTCGGCTGTTTTGGCACGCAGCTGTTCGTCGCTGAGTTGTTCGTAGGCGGATTCCAGGGCATTGACCTTGGCGATTGAGCTTCGATACGTCTTCAAAAGACGATCGTTGCGGCTGCCGAAAACTTTTTTGAGTAGGTTGGAAATCATGAAAAATGAAGGAGATAGGAGGGATGGGCAGAATCATCGAATGCTACCATAACGCGGTTCCAGCCCTTCCCGACTACCGATGGCCTTTCGCCCATCCCCCCTTGTCCGCGTGCGCGGATTGCTACAGGCGGATCGAACTCTGGCCTTAGCCCTGCCCGAGGCGGAACGCCTGGTCGCACTCAACCGCCATTTCGCGGGCGTGGTGCCCAAGGCCGTGGCCCTTGCCTGTCGCGTGGCGGCCATACAGGGCGATACGGCCTTGGTATATTGCGCCAATGGTGCAGCCGCCAGCCGGGTTCGTGCCCAGGCCAAAGGTGTGGCCCAGGCGCTGGCCCAGAGCGAGGCATCTGTCATTTCGGTAAAAGTGAAGGTGCGGGCCGACTGGTCCTTGCCCGACCGCCCGGAAAAACACGACATGCCCGAGGCAGCCATCGGCGCTTTCCAGGATCTGGAAAACGCTTTGCCGGAGGGCGAACTCAAGGGTGCCGTGGAACG
>CAZEOR010000251.1:0-4919 GCA_964513695.1 uncultured Thiobacillus sp. | reverse complement strand
AGCAGATTCTGGACGCGGCGCGGCTGGTGTTCCACGAGCGGGGCGTCTCGCGCACCACCCTGGAACAGATCGCCAAGGCGGCCGGCGTGACACGAGGCGCGGTGTACTGGCATTTCGCCAACAAGACGGAACTGTTCTTCGCCATGCGAGAGCAGATTTCCTTGCCGCTGCTGGACAGGGGCCACAGCCTCATCCTCGCGGAACATCTGCAAGATCCCCTGGACGGCATCGAACAGACCTTGCAGGAACTGTTCAAGGCCATCCTGGACTGCGACAAGGTGCGCCAGACCTTCGAGATCATGTTCCTGCGCTGCGAGTACGTGGACGACTTCGCCGGGGTGCTTGCGGAAATCAACAAACCCGGACTGGAATACCTGGGCAAGGCCATCGTCGCCTACCAGCGCGCGCTGGCTAAAGGCACCCTGCGCGCGGGCCTGGACCCGGAAGCCATGGCCCTGGACGACTGGGCCTTTGTCCGCGGACTGCTGCAACACCTGATCAGCAACCAGGGCTGCGCCGGCTGGCGCGAACGCATCCCGGCCATGATCCACAACCACATGGCCTTGCGCCGGGTGACATGAAACCCCTTGCCACGTCTTTACCAAAATTTACCCGTCCGTCACGCCGGATAGCGCAAACCGCGCGAACAATCCCAGTCATGGATACCATGCCCCGCTACCCAGTTCCCAATTCCCGCCGCATCCCGGCCGCGCTGCTGGCCTTGTTCCTCTCCGGCTGCGCGACGGTGGGTTCCGACTACGTGAAGCCCCAGGTCGCGCTCCCCGCGACCTGGGGCAGCCAGACGACAGCCAGGCAAACCGGCTCCGATGCGGCCATTGCCACATGGTGGACGCAACTGGGCGACGCCACCCTCACCCGCCTCATTGAACGTGCCCAGGACGCCAGCCCGGACCTGCGCAGCGCTCGGGCGAAGCTGCGCGAGGCGCGCGCACGCCGGGCCCTTGCTGGTGCCCAGAGCCTACCTTCGGTGGCTGCATCTGGCAGCGCCGGCACAAGCAAGAGCAGTGGCAGGACCGGAGCCGGCATCAGCAACGATCTCTACAGCGCCGGTTTCGACGCGAGTTGGGAGGCGGACCTGTTCGGCGGCCTGAGCCGGGGCGAGGAAGCCGCCCAGGCGGACCTGGAAGCCAGCGCAGCCGACCTGGACACGGCCCGGGTCAGCCTGGCGGCGGAAGTCGCCCTCAACTATGTGGAGCTGCGCGCCGCCCAATCGCGCCTCGCCATCGCCCGGGCCAACCTAACGAGCCAGTCCGAAACCCTGCAACTCACCGACTGGCGCGCCCAGGCCGGACTCGCCAGCAGCCTGGACGTGGAGCAGGCGCGAACCACCGTGGAACAGACCCGTGCCCAGATTCCCAGCCTGGAAACCAGCCGGGTGGAAGCGGAAAACCGTCTGGCGATTCTGCTCGGCAGGATCCCCGGCAGCCTGGCACGGGAACTTGCCGAGCCCGCGCCTCTGCCCGGCGTCCCCGATGCGGTGGCGGTGGGCATTCCCGCTGAAACCCTGGCGCGGCGTCCCGACGTGCGCGCCTCCGAGCGCCGGCTCGCGGCGGAGACCGCCCGAATCGGCGTGGCCGAAGCGGCGCGCTATCCCGGCCTGACCCTGTCCGCATCCATCGGCCTGGACGCTCTCAAATCGGCTGACCTGCTGACCCGGTCAGCCCTCTCCCACTCCCTGCTCGCCAGTTTGGCCGCCAGCGTGTTCGATGGCGGCCGCCTGCGCCACCAGGTGGAAATCCAGAACGCAGTGCAGGATCGCGCCCTGATCGCATACGAAAGCGCGGTGCTCACCGCACTGGAGGAGACGGAAAACGCACTGACCGGCCTGGCGAACGCACGCCACAGGCAGGCCGCGCTACAGGATGCGACCGGGGCGGCGCGCCTCGCCGCTCTGCTCGCACACGACCGCTACAGCAGCGGCAGTGTGGACTTCCAGACCGTGCTGACCACAGAACGAACCCTGCTGGCCAGCGAGGACAGTCTGGCCAGCGCCAAGGCCGACAGCGTGTCGGCCCTGATCCGCCTTTACAAAGCGCTGGGCGGCGGCTGGACCCCGCAACCTGCAACAGACCGACAAGATTCCTACCAAGGCAAGAGATCATGACCACTCCCGCCCAAGACCGACCACTGAGCGAACTCCTCGCCACTGGCAAGCGCAAGGGTTGGCGCGCCCGCTGGCCCCTGCTGCTGGCCTTGGCCTTACTCGCCGCCAGCGCCTTCCTGTTGCTGCGTCCCTCCGGCCAGCCGGCCGGTCCCCGCTACTTGAGCGAGCCGGCGAGCCGGGGCGACCTCACTGTCACCGTCTCCGCCAGCGGCACCCTGGTCCCCACCAACGAGGTGGAGGTGGGCAGCGAGCTGTCCGGCATCATTGAGCAGGTATTCGTTGACGTGAACAACCGGGTGAGGAAGGGCCAGATCCTCGCCCGCCTGGACACCGCCAAGCTCCAGGACGCGGTGGTGAAATCCGAGGCCAACCTTGCCGCAGCCGAGGCCCAGGTGGAGCAGGCCCGGGCAACTCTGGCGGAATCCCGCGCGAACCTTTCGCGTTTGCGGAAGGTGGCAGAACTGTCCGGCGGCAAGGTGCCCGCCAAGGCCGAGCTGGACAGCGCGGAAGCCGCACTGCGCCGGGCTGTCGCCGCCGAAGCCGGCGCCCAGGCCAGCGTGGCCCAGAATCTGGCCGCTCTGAAATCCGACCGCACCAACCTGGCCAAGGCCAGCATCGTCTCCCCCATCGACGGCATCGTGCTGACGCGCAAGGTGGAACCGGGCCAGACCGTGGCCGCGTCCCTGTCGGCACCGGTACTGTTCAAACTGGCGGAAGACCTGGGCAAGATGGAACTCCAGGTAAAAGTGGACGAGGCCGACGTGGGCCAGGTCAAGGAAGGCCTGGGCGCCACCTTCAGCGTGGACGCATGGCCCGGCCGCAAGTACACCGCCCGCATCACCCGGGTGGACTACGGTTCCACCACCACCGACCAAGTGGTGTCCTACGAAACCACGCTACAGGTGGACAACCGGGACCTGAGCCTGCGGCCGGGCATGACCGCCAGCGCCGAGATCATCACGGCGGAGATCAAGGATGCCCTGCTCATCCCCAACTCGGCCCTGCGCTACACGCCGCCGGACACGACGCCGCAGAAGTCCCGGGGCCTGGTGTCCGCCATGCTGCCACGCCCGCCTCCGCCTCCGGAGAAGATGGCCGGGAGCGTGAAGAAGCCCGGCACCCAGCGCATCTGGATCCTCCAGAGCGGCCAGCCGGTGCCGCTAGACATCACCACCGGCTTCAGCGACGGCCAGCACACCCAGGTCACCGGCGGCGGATTGAAGGCGGGCATGGCGGTCATCACGGATACGGTGGAGGTGGTGAAGTGATCGGACACATCAATCAACGCCGATGCTTGTCTTCCCCCTTTCTTAAAGGGGGATCGAGGGGGATTTTGACGGTGTCGCAACATCCAATCCGAGCTAAATCCCCCCCAGCCCCCCTTTACAAAAGGGGGGGGAAAGACAAATCGCGGCCATGACCACCCCCATCATCACCCTCGCCGCCGTCACCAAGACCTACGGCCAGGGCCAGGCCGCGTTCCAGGCCCTGCGCGGCGTGGACCTGGCGGTGGAGGCCGGCGACTTCGTCGCGGTCATGGGCCCCAGCGGTTCGGGCAAGTCCACCGTGATGAACATCCTGGGCTGCCTGGACACGCCCAGCAGCGGCAGCTACCGCTTCAAGGGCGTGCACGTGGAGGAACTGGACCGCAACCAGCGCGCCCTGCTGCGCCGGCACTACCTGGGCTTCGTGTTCCAGGGCTTCAACCTGCTGGCGCGCACCTCGGCCCTGGAGAACGTGGAACTGCCCCTGCTCTACCGGGGCGAGTTGACCAAAACCCGTCACACTCGGGCCCGGGCCGCCCTGGCCCAGGTGGGCCTGGCGGGCTGGGAGCACCACTCGCCCGCGGAACTCTCCGGCGGCCAGCAGCAGCGCGTCGCCATCGCCCGCGCCATCGTCACCCAACCCGCCGTGCTGCTGGCGGACGAACCCACCGGCAACCTGGACACCCAGCGCAGCCACGAGATCATGGAGCTCATGGTTGGCCTCAACCGGGAGCTGGGCATCACCGTGCTGATGGTGACCCACGAGCGGGAGATGGCGGCCTATGCCCGTCGCGTGGTGCATTTCGTCGACGGCCTGGTGGATAGCGACCAACGCCAGGAAAGCCGGGAAGAGGGAACGCCAAAGGCGACGCCATGATCTGGAACACCCTGCTCATCGCCCTGCGGGAGATCCGGCGCAACCTGATGCGCGCCTTCCTCACCACCCTGGGCATCGTCATCGGCGTCTCCGCGGTGATCACCATGGTCACCCTGGGCAACGGCGCGACCCGGGCCGTGTCCGCCCAGGTCTCCAGCCTGGGCAGCAACCTGCTCATGGTGATGCCCGGCCAGCGCCTGGGGCCGGGCCGGGACAGCGCCGGCGCGCCCCGCTTCAAGCTGGCCGACGCCCAGGCCATCGAGGCCCAGATCCCCGGCCTGGCCGGCGTGGCGCCCATCGCCAGTTCCCAGGTCACCGTGGTGGCCGGCGGCAAGAACTGGTCCACCGGCATCCAGGGCAGCGACAACGACTGGTTCCTCACCGGCGCCTGGAAACTGGCGGCCGGCCGCACCTTCAGCGAGGGCGAGGAGCGGGCCGGCGCGGCGGTGTGCGTGGTGGGGGATCGCATCCGCAAGGAGCTGTACGGCACCCGGAACCCGGTGGGCGACAGCATCCGGGTGAAGCAGTTTTCCTGCGAGATCGTCGGCCTGCTCAAGCCCAAGGGCCAGTCCGGCATGGGCCGGGACCAGGACGACGTGGTGGTGATGCCCTTGCGCACCCTGCAACGGCGCCTCACCGGCAACCTGGACGT
>CAZEOR010000250.1:0-4924 GCA_964513695.1 uncultured Thiobacillus sp. | reverse complement strand
GGCTTCATGCCCTCGGGAACTTCCAGCGGAATCTGGCGGAACGGGGTGACGATCTCTCTTGGGCCGGACTGCATGGGATACCTCAAAAATGCCTGTGTGATTGGTTGTTCTCGCGGCGCTGGCCGCCTCTCAATTCGTTCGCCGGGCCGCCCTGAAACGACTTGGCCCCCTCAGGGGGCCGCTAGGAAAATATTCCCGAGTCTGGGGCACAGCGAGTCCGGGCATGATAGACCAACAGACATGGCAGGCAAGATGGTCCGGTCATTCGGTCCGGACCAGGCAACCGATGCGGGCATGGACACAACAACCCACAACAAAAAGGCCAGGCTGTAGCCTGGCCTTTTACCGGGATACCAGGCGCTGCTACTTCTTGCTCACCTTCTTGGTCTTCTCATGTTTCTCACGCAGGTCGGCGGCCATATGTTTGATCTCGGCCAAGTCCTGCAACATCTCGCTCCAGCCATACCACAGGGCGTAATCCGGGTTGGCGTGGAAAGTGCCCTGGAAGGCGCGCATCCGATGTTCCAGATGCATCACGAACAGCTTGTGCTCGATGGGGCGCGGCGCGTCATGGAAGGTCAGCAGGTCGGGGAAGGCGCTGGCGTAACCGGCGGGCTTCTCGAGGACGCCATCCTTGTACAGGTCGGCGATGACGCGGATGGCCTCGGCCAGTAGATGATCGGTCTGACGAATGATCTGATCGCCCTTTTCCAGTTCGCCCTTGGCGAAACTCGCCGCGTGACACTGGGTACAGGTCTTCAGCATCTTGTCCCGTTCCTTCTGGAAGGAGGCGGCGTCCAGCCGGGCCACGTCGGCGGCCTTGACCGCGTCCAGCCGGCCGGTGGGATTGCCCTTCAGGTCCAGCACGCCCAGGGCTTGCAGGATCGTGATCTGATCGGCCTTCCACTGGGGATCGTCGGACAAGGGCAGACGCACGGCCAGGAAGCCCCAGGCAGTACGGACCTCATGGTTGCCTTCCTGCATGTGGCAAGTCTGGCAAGTGGGCGCCGAGGATGCCTCGGGCAGGATGCCGGACTGTTTCAACAGGAAGCGCACACCATGCTTGGAAGAGGAATACATCTCCCATTGGGGGTGGTCGAAGCCCATGTGGCAGGTCTGGCAGGCCTGGGGTTGCTGGGCCTCTTTCTTGCTGAAGGTATGGCGGGTATGGCAGGCGTCGCAGTTGGCATTGCCGTGGGAGCCCCCTTCATTCTTGAGTCTGGCCAGCTCGTCCTTGGATTTCACACCCATCTTGTGGCAGCCGCCGCAGCCTTTCATGCCGGACGACAACTGCATGGGCAGCATATGGGTGGTCGGCATGGCCTGAAGCGCAGTCCAGGCATGGGCATGCTTGCCTTTCTTGAACTGGGCTTCCTGCTTGTCATGGCAAGAACCGCAGGTTTCCGCCGTGGGCATCTTGGCCAGCTTGGCATCGTCCATGCCTTGGTGGGCCTTGCCGTGGCAGGTGCCGCAGGACGCGCCGTCCTTGGCGGTGGAGTGCTTGCTGAGCTGCCAGTCGGTGACCACGCCCGGCGAGGTCTTCTTGTGGCAATCGACGCAGTCGTCGGCCCAACCCCGGCCACAGGCCATCAGCGTGAATAACAGAACCAGAATGATGCGTGCCATTCCAACCTCCCTGCCGTCCATGATGATGGCGTGGTTTTAAGCTGAAAATGACCACAAAAAAATGATGGCAATCAAAGAGCTGTCATCGACCACGCGTTGATTCCGAAATGACACCGCGCGCTGGACAATCCACCGCGCCCAGCCAGTCCAATACGGCCCGGCTCGCTGCCGGTACCGCTCGACCCACAGCTTCGCTGAGCCGCTCCCCGAAATCGAATTCCGGTGTCGCCTCCACCCCGACCACACGAATTTCATCGGGCAAGTCCAGGCCGAGCTCCCGTCCCATGGTCAGCGCGGCGGACAGACTGAGGTCATGGACCGAGGCGGTATGCTGGATGCTGAGTTCATCCATTTCCTGGGCGCTCATCCGGTGCAGCGTGCCGACGGGCGCGCCGGTGGTCATGGCATCGACGATGAGCACCCGGCGATAACCGGCCAGATGTTCCATTAAAGACAGGCCGCCGAGGGACAGGCATAGCACGTCCACATCGGGATCGTTCAGCCTGGCTTGCACCCGCTCCGCGACCCGCCAGCCGACGCCGTCGTCGCCCAGGATGGGGTTGCCGAGGCCGACGACCAGCGTGTTCCGGTTCATCCCCGCACCACGTCGATCACCTCGCCCCTCGCGTCGTGAATGGTCACTTGCAGCGGAATCTTGCCGGGCAGGGAATGGGTGGCGCAGCCCAGGCAGGGGTCGTAGGCCCGGTAGGCCATCTCGATGCGGTTGAGCAGGCCCTCCGTGACCACCGTGCCGGCCTTGATCACGCTCTTGGCCGCCTTGTTGATGGACAAGCTCATGGCGGCGTTGTTGTTGGTGGTGCCGACGACCAGATTGACCATGGTCAGCAGGCCCCGCTCGTCGGTGCGGTAGTGGTGGGTCAGGGTGCCGCGCGGCGCCTCGACGATGCCGACGCCTTCGGTCGGGGTGTTGGTCGGCAAGGCACGTACATCGGGTGAGGTGATCTCCGGATCGGTGGCCAGTTCCACCCAACGCTCGGCGGCGTAGAGCAGTTCGATCAGGCGGGCCCAGTGGATGGCGAGGCGGCTGTGGGCCGGCTTGCCCAGGGTGGCGACAAACTTCTCGTATTCGGCCTGGGCCAGGGGCGTAGCCATACCATCGGAAACATTCAGGCGGGAGAGCGGGGTTGCCATATACACGCCGGAATCGGCGCCATCGGTGAAGCCTTTCCAGCCGACTTTCTTCAGGTAAGGGAATTTCAGGTAGCTCCAGGGCTCCACCCGCTCGGTGATCCAGTCGGTGTAGTCGTTGGGGGAATACATGCCGTGCAGGCTGCCGTCCGGGCCGACGATGCGCACCTTGCCGTCGTAGAAGTTCACTTTGTTTTTCGCGTCCACCAGGCCCATGTAGTAGGTCTTGTGGGTGTAGGCGTCGCCCAGGATCATTTCCAGGTACTCGGGGTTGCCCAGCACCAGGTCGTGGAACACCTGCAAGGCGAACTGGCCGAATTCCACCGCCCAGCGGCCCATCTTCTCGATTTCGACGCGCTCGGTTTCCGAGATGGCCTTGGTCATGCCGCCGGGTACTGCGGTGCAGGGGTGCACCTTGCGCCCGCCGATGATTTCCACCGTGGAGTGGCCGTACTTGCGCGCCTGGATCACCTTGCCACCGATCTCCAGGCCCACCTTCTTGATCACGCCCAGGATGTTGCGTTCGGCCACCGGGGTTTCCGGCCCCATGATGAAGTCGGGGCCGCCCAGGATGAAGAAGTGGGTGGTGTGGTCGGCGAAGAAGAAGGCAGAGTAGAGAAGCTCCCGCAGCTTGCGCCCGGCCGGCGGCGGCGTGACGCCATACACCGCGTCGGCGGCCTTGGCGGCGGCCATGTGGTGGGCTTCCGGGCAGACGCCGCAGATGCGGTTGGTCAGCACCGGCATTTCCTCCACCGGGCGGCCGACGCAGAAGCGTTCAAAGCCGCGCAGTTCCGGCACCTGGAGATAGGCGTTGGCAACGTCGCCGGCCTCGTCCAGGAAGATTTCGATCTTGCCGTGGCCTTCCAGCCGGGTCAGGGGGTCGATGGTGATGCGTTGCATGACTTACTCCTGTTCCGCCTGGGCATCGCGGCTGGCCCGCAACAACGAATGAGCCAGGCTGAAGCGGTAGAAGCTGCCGGCCGGATCGGGGATACCGTCCAGCACCCGGTCGATGGCGTCCGGTTCGTTTTCGTCCACCACCGAGGCGATGGCGGTCATCAGCCTGGCGCCCTGGTCCAGCACGCCTGGGGCGGCACCGTAGCAGCCAATGCAGGGCGCGCCCACGTTGGGGCAACGGGAATCGCAGCCGCTGCGGGTGGCCGGGCCGGCGCACATGAGGCCCTGCTCCAGCAGGCAATCGGTGGTGTTCAGTTGTGGCAGTTCCTGGATGCGGGAAATCTTCTCGATCAGCTTCACGTCCCGCTTGCGGGCGCATTCGTCGCACACGGTGGAATTGCCGGCGCCCAGCACCGCGCCTTTCGGCGGCAACTCGGCCTCGCCCTTCACCACGGCAATCAGCACATCCAGCACGGCGGCGATCTGGTGGGATTCCGGCGGACAGCCGGGGACGTGGTAGTCCACCTCGACGACTTGATCCAGGGTGCGGATCACGGCTTGCAGGGGCGGCAGGGTCAGGGTGCCTTCGGGCACCTGGCAAGCGGTCAGGGGCCGCAGATGCTCCGGGTTCTCCGTGCTCGGACTCGTATATGCGCGTTCGAAGATGCTCTCGCGGCTGGACAGGTTGGCCAAGCCGGGAATGCAGCCCTCGTTGGCACAGGAGCCGAAGGCCACCAGCAGCTTCGACTTGCGCCGCAACAGCTTGGCCATGTGCTCGTTCTCGTCGGTGCGGATGCTGCCGTTGAACAGGGTGACCAGGATGGAAGCGTCTTCCATCGCTTCCACTTCCTTGTACTTCACGTCCATGGCCGCCGGCCAGAAGGCCACCTCGAAGTTGGCATCCAGGTCCAGCACCTTCTCGTCGATGTTGAGCACCGCGATCTCGCAACCGCCGCAGGCGGCGGCCCAGTACATGGCGAATTTGGGTTTGCTCATGGGGTGTCCTTGGTTAGCGGTGGCGGGGTGGTGGAGCGGAGTCAAATCTCCCCTGCCCCCCCTTTACAAAGGGGGGAACGCCCGGCCAACCGACAACGACACTCCCCCCTTTCCTAAAGGGGGGCTGGGGGGGATTTCGCCGGAGTCTCACGCCGCCACCTCGTTCAATTTGGGGATTTCCGCCGGCGCCGAGCCCACCGGCACCGGCCGCGCCGGCCAGTGGAGATCGGAAGAGCACACGTCTGAACTCCAGTCA
>CAZEOR010000249.1:0-4945 GCA_964513695.1 uncultured Thiobacillus sp. | reverse complement strand
CGACATCGCCGGTGACGGCACCACCACCGCCACCGTGCTGGCCCAGTCCATCGTCAACGAAGGCATGAAGTTCGTCGCCGCCGGCATGAACCCCATGGACCTGAAGCGCGGCATCGACAAGGCCGTGATCGCCATCACCGAAGAGCTCAAGAAGATTTCCAAGCCCTGCACCACCAGCAAGGAAATCGCCCAGGTCGGCTCCATCTCCGCCAACTCCGACTCCACCATCGGCGACATCATCGCCGGCGCCATGGACAAGGTCGGCAAGGAAGGCGTCATCACGGTGGAAGACGGCACCAGCCTGGAAAGCGAGCTGGACGTGGTGGAAGGCATGCAGTTCGACCGCGGCTACCTGTCCCCCTACTTCATCAACAACGCCGACAAGCAGATGGCCGTGCTGGAAGATCCCTTCGTCCTGCTCTACGACAAGAAGATCTCCAACATCCGCGACCTGCTGCCCGTTCTGGAACAGGTCGCCAAGGCCGGCAAGCCCCTGCTGATCATCGCCGAGGACGTCGACGGCGAAGCCCTGGCCACCCTGGTGGTCAACAACATCCGCGGCATCCTGAAGACCTGCGCCGTCAAGGCCCCCGGCTTCGGCGACCGTCGCAAGGCGATGCTGGAAGACATGGCCATCCTGACCGGCGGCACCGTGATCGCCGAGGAAGTGGGTCTGACCCTGGAAAAGGCCGCCCTGCAGGATCTGGGCCGCGCCAAGCGCATCGAAGTGGGCAAGGAAAACTCCACCATCATCGACGGCGCCGGTTCTGCCGAAGCGATCAAGGGCCGCATCACCCAGATCAACAAGCAGATCGAGGAAGCGACCTCCGACTACGACAAGGAAAAGCTGCAAGAGCGCAAGGCCAAGCTGGCCGGCGGTGTTGCCGTGATCAAGGTCGGTGCCGCCACCGAAGTCGAGATGAAGGAAAAGAAGGCTCGCGTCGAAGACGCGCTGCACGCCACCCGCGCCGCCGTTGAAGAAGGCATCGTGGCCGGCGGCGGCGTGGCGCTGCTGCGCGCACGTTCCGTCATCACCGACCTGAAGGGGTCCAACCACGACCAGGACGCCGGCATCAAGATCGTGCTGCGCGCCATCGAGGAGCCCCTGCGCCAGATCGTCAACAACTGCGGCGAGGAATCCTCCGTGGTGGTCAACAAGGTG
Source organism: uncultured Thiobacillus sp. (assembly GCA_964513695.1). GTDB lineage: Bacteria > Pseudomonadota > Gammaproteobacteria > Burkholderiales > Thiobacillaceae > PFJX01. Next base: position 3,783 of record CAZEOR010000249.1, on the reverse strand, counting down.
CTCGAAGGCAAGGGCAACTATGGCTACAACGCCGCCATCGGCGAGTACGGCGACATGATGGAAATGGGCGTGCTGGACCCCACCAAGGTGACCCGCATCGCGCTGCAAAATGCCGCTTCCGTGGCGTCCCTGATGCTGACCACCGATTGCATGGTGTCCGACCTGCCGGAAGACAAGAAGGGTGGCGGCGGCGCTCCCGACATGGGCATGGGCGGCGGCATGGGTGGCATGGGCGGCATGGACTTCTGATCGTCCCTCCCGTCGGACCGGGGCTCACGCCTCGGCCCACACCGGAAAAAGCCCCGCTTCGGCGGGGTTTTTTTTGGCTCAAATCGCGTTACCCGTGGATGCCCTTGGTGGCGTCGATCCCGTGGCCCCCCCCTTTGGAAAAGGGGGGGGATTTCCCGACGCCCAACGTTCTTGCCACCGCTGGAATCCCCCTCGCCCCCCTTTCCCAAAGTGGGAGGCAACTCCGGACCGCGCCAGCGGCATCAATCTCATCAGGCAAAGCGAATTGAGCTTTTATTCCCGTCCGTCGCGCTCGGAGCGGACAAGACCCGCGACCTCAAACATCAGGAACTCCCCGCACTGATTCACAGGGCGAGCCGTTATAATCCGGTCGAAATCGAGGTTATTCCCCATGGTCAGCTACTTTTCCCCAAAAAATCATCTCTCCGACCTGTTCAGGCAGGCCATCGCCCAGTTTCCCCAGGCTCATGACATCCCCGTCGAACTGGAACGTCCCAAGCAAAGCAGCCACGGCGACTTCGCCTGCAACGTGGCCATGCAACTGGCCAAAATCCAGAAACGGAATCCCAGGGAAGTGGCCCAGTCAATCCTCGCTTCCCTACCCGATTCGGAATGGGTCGAGAAAACCGAAATCGCCGGCCCCGGCTTCATCAACGTTTTCCTCAAGCCCGCGGCCTGGCAGCGTGTAGCCCAGGATGTTCTGCGCGCGGGTGGCGCCTATGGGCGTGGCACATTGGGGCGCGGCGAGAAAGTACAGATTGAGTTCGTCTCAGCCAACCCCACCGGTCCGCTGCACGTGGGCCACGGCCGCGGCGCCGCCTTCGGCGCCAGCTTGGCCAACGTGCTGACCCATGCCGGCCATGAGGTCTACCGGGAGTACTACGTCAACGATGCCGGCCGGCAGATGGACATCCTCGCCCTATCCACCTGGCTGCGTTACCTGACACTTTGCAACGAATTCGTGCCCTTCCCGGGCAACGCCTACCAGGGCGGTTATGTGGGCACCATGGCGGACAGCATCTACGCCCTGCACGGCGACCGCTATAAGCGTGCCGCCGCCGACATCCTGGCCGGCGCGCCCGATGCGGCAAACGATCCGGAAGGCCATCTCGACGGCCTCATCGCCAACGCCAAGCGCCTGCTCGGCGCCGACTACGCCTACATCCACGGCCACGCCCTGGAAGAACAGCTGGGCGACGGCCGCAACGACCTGACCGAATTCGGCGTCATCTTCGACAAGTGGTTCTCCGAAAAGACCCTGCACGAGTCCGGCCTCATCGACAAAGCCGTGGCGCAGTTGAAGAAGCACGGCCACCTTTACGAACAGGACGGCGCCCTCTGGTTCCGTTCCACCGCCTTCGGCGACGAGAAGGACCGGGTGGTCAAGCGCGACAACGGCATCTATACCTACTTCGCCGCCGACATCGCCTATCACCTGAACAAATTCGAACGGGGCTTCGACCGGGTCATCGACGTCTGGGGCGCCGACCATCACGGCTACATCTCCCGGGTGAAAGGCGCCCTGGCCGCCGCCGGTGTCGATCCGGAGCGGCTCACCGTGGCCCTGGTCCAGTTCGCCGTGCTCTACCGCAACGGCCAGAAGGCCTCCATGTCCACCCGGGCCGGCGAATACGTCACCCTGCGCGACCTGCGCGCCGAGGTGGGCAACGACGCGGCCCGCTTCTTCTACGTCCTGCGCAAGTCTGATCAGCACCTGGATTTCGACCTGGACCTGGCCAAGTCCCAAAGCAACGACAACCCGGTCTATTACATCCAGTACGCCCACGCCCGTGTGTGCAGTGTGCTTGCCGCCTGGGGCGGCGCCGAGTCCGATCTGCCCGACGCCGACTGCCGCTGCCTGCTGCATCCTCAGGAATTGGCCTTGCTCCGGCGTATTGCCGAATTCCCGGAAACCGTCGCCAACGCCGCCCGCGACCTGGCGCCCCACGTCATCGCCTACTACCTCAAGGATCTGGCGGCGGACCTGCACGGCCTCTACGTAGCCTGCCAGTTCCTGGTGGATAACGACGAACTCAAACGTGCCCGCCTGTCCCTGATCGCCGCCACGAGCCAAGTATTACGCACCGGACTCGCTCTCCTGGGCGTCTCCGCCCCGGAAAAAATGTAGCGCAGGACGCGAACGCAAGCCATGGCACGCAAGGAACCCCGCGCCCCCCGGCGCGAATCGGAAACACCCGCCCGGAATGGCAAGGGCGGCGGCATGTTCGCCGGGCTGGTGATCGGCCTCGTGGTCGGCCTCGTGGTCGCCGCCGGGCTGGCCTGGTACTTCAATCTGGGAGCCGGACACTTCAAGGCCGCAAGTAGTCAGGCCCCGGTGGAAAAACCCGCGGCTCCACCGGCCAAGCCTGTGCCACCCAAAGCTGAAGCGGCACAACCGGCGCCTCCCGAGCCGGCTTCTCCAGCCGCGCCTGCCGAATCCACCGTCAAAAAGGCTACCAAACCTGCCCAGGCCGATACTGCGCCACCAACCACCAAACCCCGGGTTGACTACACCTTTTACGGCATTCTTCCCGGCGATAAACCCGCCAAGCCTGTGGAACCGCCCAAATCAAACGAAACCTGGTGGCTACAGGTCGCAGCATTGAAAAACACCGCCGATGCCGACAAGCTGAAAGCACGCCTTACCCTGCTTGGACTACAGGTTTCCACGCAAAAGGTGGAAAGCACGGGGCAGGTTCTGTACCGAATTCGGGTCGGCCCCTACAAGCGCGAAGACGACGCCCTCGGCGATCTGGACACACTCGCCCAGAACAATTTCGAACCTCGACTGTTCAAAGAGCCGGTTAAACCCTAACAGCAGGAGAAAACATGAAGCGTCTGTTCGCCGCACTCACCCTGGCCATCACCCTGGCGTTTGGACAGCATGGCGCCCTGGCTCTGGAATCCGGCAAGGATTTCCTGGAAATCAGCCCCACCCAGCCTGTGGACGTCAAGAAAGGTCAGGTCGAGGTACTGGAATTCTTCTGGTACCGCTGTCCTCATTGCTTCGAACTGGAGCCGGAACTCAACGCCTGGACCAAGAAACTGCCCAAGGATGTGGTGGTCAAGAAGATCCCTGGCATCCTGAATCCAAGCTGGGCCGCCCTGGCTCGCGCCTATTACGCCCTGGAGGCGGTCGGCATGCTGGAAAAGCTGCACGGCGACGTGTTCAACGCCATCCACGTTCAGGGCATGGACCTGAATCCGCCCGAGCGCTTCTTCGACTGGGCCGTCACCAAGGGGGTGGACCGTAAACAGATCGCCGATGCGTACAACAGCTTTTCCGTGAACACCAAGGTCATGCGTGCCCAACAGATGACCAATGCCTACAAGCTCAACGGTGTGCCGGCCTTCGCCGTCAACGGCAAGTTCGTCACCTCCGCCTACATGACCGGCGGAACCCCTTCCCTGTTCAAGACACTGGATGAACTGATCGTCCAGGAGCGGAAGAAATACGGCAATAAATAAGCAGTCGCCCGGATGGTGAAATTGGTAGACACAAGGGACTTAAAATCCCTCGGCTTCGGCCGTACC
>CAZEOR010000248.1:0-4953 GCA_964513695.1 uncultured Thiobacillus sp. | reverse complement strand
GGCCACCGGGATTACCGTCACCGCCAGGCCGAAGGCCAGGCTCTTCAGGAGAATACCCATCATCACCGGCATATCGAATACCTTGCCCATGACCCGGGTGAAGTCAGGGAAGCTCCAGAGTTGCAGTCCATATACCGCCAAGTAGGCCAGCACCAGGGCCAGCACCGAAGTGACAGCGGTCAGAGCCAGTACCGAGATCATGCCGCCGATCACCCGTGGCATGAACTCCAGGCGCAGGGTGTCCACGCCGGCATCCTCCAGGGCTTCGATCTCGCCCTGTATCTTCATCAGGGCCACCTCGGTATTGATGGCAGAGCCGGAGCGCAAGGCCACGAACAGAGCGGTGATCAGGGGCAGCAATTCCAGCACCAGGACGCGCATGGAGACTTCCAGGGCGTAATCCGACAGTCCGAATCGGGTTGCCGTGGTCACCACGATCTGAATCAGGACAAAGGACAACAGCGCGGCAAACAGGGTGAAACCCGGAAGGATCTGCCAGGCGGTGAAGAAGATCTGCTTCATCACCACGGTACGGGTGGCGCTGTTGTAGGCCGATGGCGCGCAAGCGGTCAGGGTGGCTTTGCCGGCAAAACGCAGGGTGTCGCGCCAGATGCGCCATGTGGCCAGCAAGGCGGCGCCGCGGCGGGTGAGGAAATTGGAAAGGATCGCCATGGACGAATATTACTACCGGGGTTTTCCATGCAATGGTCGGTTGTATCATTCCTTTATTGCCAGAGGTGCCCGCCATGAAACCGACCTTACTGCTGTTCATCCTGATATTCCTTTCGGTGCCGGCTTTTGCCGCGAGCGGCGTGATGACCAAGGAAGAGGACATGAGATCCTCCGCCAATGCCGCCTCACCGGTCGTGGGGCATGCCGCCAAGGGGGCCAGCGTCGAGATTCTGGCGCGCCAGGGCGGGTGGACCCAGATATCCAGCGCCGGTAAATCAGGTTGGGTCCGCATCCTGGCGGTCAAGGCGAGCGCCCAATCCGGTGGCGCTGGCGATGTGCTCGGCTTCGTCGAAGCCGGAACCAGCAAGCGGGATCCCGGCAAGGTCGTGGCGGTCGCGGGCTTGCGCGGGCTCAACGAGGAAGAATTGAAGCAAGCCCATTTCAATGCCGGCGAGCTGGTTCAACTGGATCGCTATATGAGCGACCGTTCCGATGCCGAACGATTCGCCCGAAGCGCCAACCTCCAGGCGGCGAATGTCCCTTACCTGCCCAATCCCAAGAAAGAACAGCAACAGGACAACAAGAACAGTCCCTGGGGTGATGGCGGCCTATGAAACGCTTTCTGGTCAGCCTGGTCAGCCTGAGCTGCGGCTTGGCCCTGGCCATGGGGTCGCCGCCGCAAAAAACTGCCAAGACAGCGGGGAAACCCACGGGGTCACTGTCCGTGATGCTCAAGGATGAAGACCTGAAAGTATCACCCGAGATATCCGCCAAAGCCTTGGGCCATATTGCCAAAGGAACCTCCGTGCAGGTTCTTGCCAGTCAGGGCGGTTGGACACAGATCGCGAGCAATGGCCAGACCGGATGGGTGCGCGTGCTTTCAGTCCGCGCGCCTTCTTCCAACCAGGCGGGAGCCGATCTGGCCGGCCTGGTGGAGGCGGGAGCCTCGCCCCGTGACTCGGGAAAGGTCGTCGCGGTGGCGGGGGTGCGCGGACTCGATGAGGAAACACTGAAATCCGCGACCTTCAGCCCCTCTGAAATCCAATTGCTGGAAGGTTACGCGCTGGGCCGGACTGAAGCCGAACAGTTTGCGCAGGCGGCCGGACTGCAGGCTCGAAGCCTGCCCGGCCTGGTGATTGCGGAGCCGGCGGCCCATGCCGAACCGGTCTATGGTCAATGACTTACCTTGAAGGAAAGCGAAGCATGAACATCCGTATACGTTCGATGAAGGGTGCCATCGCGCTGCTCACGGCTGCGATCCTGGGCGCCGGGCTGGTCCACGCCGGCGATCTGGAAGACATCCTCAAGGGACTGGTCAAGAAGAAGAAGGACCACACCACCCAGCAGCCTTCCCAGCCCGTGGCGCCCGCATCTCCGGTCGCGCCCAGCCAACCCGTGGCGCCAACCGCCCAGCCGGAAAAGCCCAAGGATCAGTTGTTGAAAGCCCTGCTCGGCGGCAAGACCTCGCCGGAAGAGGAGGCGCGTATCGGCCAGCAGATTGCCGGCAATCTGCTGGGGGCCGCGCCCTTGGTGAAGGACGACGCGCTTCAACGCTACGTCAACCGGGTTGGCCGCTGGGTTTCCCTGCAAAGCGAGCGGCCCGATCTGGCCTGGCACTTCGGGATCATCGACAGTGATGATGTCAATGCCTTCGCGGCGCCCGGCGGCTATGTCTTCCTCACCAGGGGCCTGTACCGGAAGTTGAAGAACGAAGCCGAACTGGCTGGCGTGCTGGGCCACGAGATCGGTCATGTCATCCGCAAGCATCACCTCAAACTGCTGCAGAAGTCCCAGGGTATCGCTGCCCTGGGTGGATTCCTGGGTGGCAAGCTCAAGGACGAGAACCAATTGGTTCAGAACCTGATCGGCAGCGGCGCGGAAATCGTCGCTCGCGGCCTGGACAAGGACGCGGAATACGAAGCCGACCGCATCGGCGTGGTGCTCTCCGCCCGGGCCGGCTACGACCCCTATGCCCTGCCGGCGGTGCTGGCTGAGATCGGTCACGTGGCCAAGAATGACAAGAGCGTTTCCCTCCTGTTCAAGACCCATCCGCTGCCCGAGGATCGGCTTGGTCACTTGTCGGAAGCGGTCGGCGACAAGCTGGACGGTATCCCCGAGGGGCAAACTGGGGTGGGACGGTTTTATCGGATGCGCTAGTCTTAAATCGTCGAATTCCCTTTGGTTCAATTCACAGGTGCCATGATGTCCCCGCGTAAAGCGTTGTGTGTCGGTATGTTGTGTTTAAGCATTTCTGTTTTTCCTGCCCGCGCCGCCAGCCTGTTTTCCTCGGACACTTTCATCGGGGTGACACCCTTCACAGGCTTGACCTACGGCACGTCCGACGAATTGTTGTCGTCCATGCAATCCACCGCATTGCAATCCCTGTTCCCGGCCTATGTGGGTAACGAGCAAGTGTCGGTGCTGGCCTTTTTCCGGGGTTTGCATATGGATATCAGCATGGGCGCGGGTTTGAGCGAAGTGCAATTGCTCATCCCGTCCCTGGGAATCAACCAACAGTTCAATACCGGCGGTTCGCGCGATGCCAATGTCCTGTTGTTGATGGATTACATCAAGAGCAGCGGCTTGCTTGGGCATTTGACCCAATTGCAGGCGCAAACCTCGCCCACCGACCCCATCGCCGGCAACCCGGACAGCCTGATGTCCAGCATCATCGCCTCGGAATACGAACAGGTTTTCCTGTCCGACTTCAGCAATATCGCCAGCCCGGAAGCCCAGGCCGTCAGCGAAGCCGGGAAGGCGGCGCTGAATCAGATGGGCATCGGGCTGGAATATGGCCAGATGGGCCATGGCAGCAATAAGGTCGAGTCCTTGACCATCCCCTTGTCCTATTCGATACGCAATGATCTCGACCCGCGCCGCCAACTGCTGTTGCGCATGCCCATCACGATCATCGATGTGGATGGCGCCAAGGGTTACCACGTAGGTTTCGGCGCGTCATACCGGTATCCGATGAATGCAAGATGGTCCCTGGTGCCCAGTTTCAACTATGCCTTCACGGCGTCGACAGACCTGGGGTCCACCGCTCAACTGGCATCCCTCGGCCTGACCAGCACCTACTACTGGCGCATGGATGGCTACGATATCGGCATGGGCAACATGGTGGGATACGTCACCACCATGCCGTTCACCTACCAGGGCTACGATTTCGATCCCGGCATCGACAACACCTACCTGCGCAACGGGGTGGTTATCTCCGTGCCTACCCGCATACAGGGGCGCAAGCTGCATTTCGAAACCTCGCTGGTGGATACCCGTTTCTTCGGCAGCAAGCTGTACGACGACAACTACCAGGAATTGCGCTTCACACTGGGAACCACCCGCAGCGCCAGCACGGCCTCCAGCGGTCTGTTCCGCGTTGGTCTGTCGCTGCGCCATACACCCAACAGCAACGGCTACAAGATCGAGTTCGGCTACTGGTTCTGATCATGGCGATCGGCCGGTTCGCCCTGTTGGTCGGCGTGTCGCTGGGCCTGTTTTGCGGCGCCGCGGAGGCTTCGACCAAGGGAGCGGAACGTCAGGTCAAGCTGGTGGGTGAAGGCCGCTATGAAGAGCTGGCCGAGCAATTCGAGGGACTCCTGCAATCCCCCAAGGCTCGTGCCGCCGAGTTGCACGGCCTCTGTCTGGCTTTCCACCGCATCAAGAACTACCAGCGTCTGGAATTTTGCCTGGACAAGCTGGAAGCCCGTATCAAGGCGGGTGACAAGGAAGGCCTGCTGTTCGGCGCCGACGATCTCACACCGTTCGCCGCCATCCTGCGTTCCGAATCCGCCAACGAATTGGGAGATTACGGTCGGGCCATCAGCGAGGCCGGCCGCGCCCTGGACTGGTACGACAAGGAGGGCGAGGACGCGCCGCTGATCGAGATCGATGCCGTTTCCGCCCTGGTGCTGGCGCTGGCCCGGGTGGGTGAACAGGATGCAGCCTGGGGTTATGTGAAACGATTGGAGAAGGTTCGTACCGGCTTGTTGTTCAGCAACGAGCACAAGTCCACCAAGGCCCTGGCCCTGGCCCGCTGTTACCTGGCGCTGGGTGCATTCGAGAAGGCCTACCAGGCACTGAGCGGGGACGCGATGTTCGAGGCCAATGCCTTCCTGGACCGGTTGTTCAGCGGCGCCCTGCTCACCGGCGACAACCTCTGGCTCTGGCAGGATCTGCCGCGCCAGTTCATGCTGGGCAAGGCCCTGCTGGAAACCGGCCGCAAGGGTGAGGCGAAGAAGCGGCTGGCCGCCCTGGCCGACAACCCGCGCATCCGCCAGAACG
>CAZEOR010000247.1:0-4958 GCA_964513695.1 uncultured Thiobacillus sp. | reverse complement strand
ACCGGGAGATGTTCGAATTCATGGTCGGCTCGACCTGCGAGATCGAGCGTTTCGACGAGGCCGGGCTGGCCTGGGTGACCATGTGGTGGATTACCCTCGACGGCAACGCGACCACCAGTGTCGGCCTTGCGCCACACCAGATGGAGAAGGTGGCGCCCGCCGCGCGCTGAACGGGCGAGGCGGATCGAACCGACTCTGCCTGTCTGTATGATAGCCCTAGCCTGCGGCGGCAACGCCAAGGAAGCGAGCCTGCCAGGCAACTTCACCAAGCACGCAAGCTGGAAAAGTTCGCGGGCCGGAATGTTCCCTGGCTTGAACGAAAACAGGGGCCGCGGCCCCTGTTTTCGTTGGCAAGGTCAGATTACTTGCAGCCCAGGGCGGCCTTCATCTTGCCCATGCGCTCGGCCTGAATGCCGGTGGCGATGGCTTTCGCGTCGGCATTCTTGCCGGCGTAGACCAGGGGAATGATCTCCGTTTCGCGGGTATTTTTGAAGGCCTCCCAGACCGGCTTGAAAGCGGCGGCCTTGGCCTCGTCGCCGGCGTTGTAGCTCTTCATCATGGCGTTGACGCTGGCGTCAACCTTGCCGCTGGCGGCCTGGATCTTGTCCTTCAGGCCATCGTTCGCGGCCTTGTCGGCGGAGCCGATCATGGTGACCAGATGGCCGCGGGCTTCCATCAGGGAGGCGCAGGCGTCGTCGGAGGCGGCGGCCTGGACGGCACCGGCGGACAGGGTGGAAAGGGTGGCGAGCACTAGCAGGGTGGCATTGCGCATGGCGATTTCCTTGAGAGGGTGGGTTGGAGAACTGCACGGCGATATCCGGTCGAGTCAATCGCGATGTGGAACAATCCTCTCGATCCGGTGGCCCGCCCATCCTGGATATTGGCCCTGCTGGCAGCATTGACATCCGTCAAATCCGAGGGGGTGGACAGGGGTTTGGGCAAGTTCGCCACACGCGGATGGAATGCCATGGAACCCCATTCGGCATGCCTCGTGTATCGTTACAACCTTTGCAATCGAAGCGAGTCAGGACGGAAATGAAAGGCCCCAAAACCTACGACGAATATGTGGATCTGGTGCATAACGCCGTTTATGAAGTGGACGAGATGCGCGCCGGCATCGACTACGATCCGGAGAATGCCGAGCGCTGGTCCACCATGCTCGACCATCTGGACGGCGTGCTGCGCAAGCTCTACGACGACATGATCTCGGACAGGTACGAATTCCCCACCGGCAAAGATCTGCCCTACATGCAGTTCATCAACCGCTGGGGCAAGGAGATACCTTTCAAGCAACTGCTGGTGGTGATCAACCAGGCCCACAAGGATGGCTTGTCCCGTGAGTAAGATCATCACGGTTATCCTGCTGGTTATCCTGGGCGTGTATTTGTTCCGGCGCATGACGGGCCAAAGTGGGGCCAGGCCCAGGCCGCCCGAGGGAAAAACGGCGGAGGACATGGTGAAGTGCAGCATATGCAGCGTGAACCTGCCCCGCTCCGAGGCGATACTCAGCCGGGGACGTTTCTACTGTTGCGATGAACATCGCCGCGCGGATTCCTGACCCTGCCTCCGATCCCGCTCCGGCGGTGGTACCGGACAGTTTCTGGCGTTCCCTCGTCCACCTCAACCATTTCCGCCTGTTCCTGGCTGGGGCTTTAGGCGCAACGGGTCTGCTTTCGGGCCAGCCTTTCACTCGACTCGATCATCCCGTCCTGTTCACGCTGACCTGCGCCGGCTACTTCCTGAGTGCCCTGCTGTTCAGGAAACCTGCGATCCGGCGCAGCGAGCCGTTCGATCGCCAGGTTGTCCGCCAAGTCATCGCCGACATCGCCTGCCTGGGTGTGCTGATGTACCTCACCGGCGGCAACGCCAGTGGCATGGGGCTGTTGCTTATCGTTACCGTCGCGGCCGTCGGGATGTTGCCGGACACGCGGATGGTGCTGTTATGGGCGGCCATTGCGTCCATCGCGGTACTGGGCGAGCAAACCCTGCAACTCCTCGGCTTCCAGTCCGGTATGGGGGGGTATATCCGGGCGGGTCTGCTGTCGCTGGGTTTCTTCGGTGTGGCTCTGCTTTCCCATGCGCTTGCCAAAGGCACTCTGGCCGCAGCCCAGTTGGCCAGGGAAAAATCACGCCAGGCGGAAAGCATGGCGCGTATCAACGAACGGGTGATCCAGGAACTGCCTTACGCGGTGATGGCCATTGGCGGCGATGGCGAAGTCCTGCAATACAACGTTCGAGCGGAATCCCTGCTGGGCACCCATTTCTTCACCCGCTGCAATCTGGGCCATTGCGCCCCCATGCTTGCCGAACAATGGGCTGCTTGGTGCCAGGGCCAGGAAATGCCCCGGCACCCCTTCATGATGGGTCAGGATGGCCGCCGGCTGCGGGCACGCTTCATCGAACTGGAGCCCACCCGGACTGAGGGGGCGGTGGTCGTGATCGAGGATATGACCGAACTGGAAGCCCAGGCCCAGAAAATGAAGTTGGCATCCCTCGGCATGCTGACCGCCAATCTGGCCCATGAAATTCGCAATCCCCTGTCCGCCATCCGTCATGCCGCGGGCCTGCTCAAGGAGGATGCCCTCGAAGGATTGGCTCCCAAACTGACCCGCATCATCGAAGATAACGTTCGTCGCCTGAACGGCCTGGTAGAGGATGTCCTGTCTCTCAACCGGCGCGATCGATTGGAACGGGAATCTGTCGATCTGGCCGGATTTTTGCCGGCCTTTGTGCAGCAGTTCATGCAGCGGGAATCAGTTCCCGCCGGCATCATTCAAGTCTATGTGGCACACGATGCCTGCGCTTGCGTGGACCCGGGGCACCTGGAACAGATTCTATGGAATCTATTCCGCAATGCCTGGCGATACTGCTCCCGGCATCCGGACAGCATCCGCCTGCGGGTAACCAGCGCAGAGCGGCGAACCGATATCGAAGTCCTCAACGATGGTCCTCCCATCCCGCCCGAGGTCCAATCCCATTTGTTCGAACCTTTTTATACGACGGACAAACAGGGCACCGGTCTGGGGCTGTATATCGCGCGTGAATTATCGGAAGCCAACCGGGCCGGGCTACGCTACGTGGAAAACCCGGATGGAGCCATGTTTCGCCTGAGTTGCCAGGCACCACCTTGTTGACAGGAATCGATGATGAAACGCCCACGTGTCCTCCTGGTGGATGACGAACCCGACTTGCTTGACCTCCTTGAACTGGACATGGTGCGCATGGGTCTGGACAGTGCCCGCGCAGGCAATGTGACGGAGGCCCTGGAGCAACTCGAAAAATCGTCTTTCGACCTTTGTTTGACGGATATGCGCCTGCCCGATGGCGAGGGACTAAGCATCGTTCGCCATATTGCGGAACATGCGCCAGAGACGCCGGTGGCGGTCATCACCGCCTTCGGCTCGGCCGAGAGTGCGGTAGCAGCGCTGAAGGCGGGCGCTTTCGATTATGTGGAAAAACCGGTCACCCCGGAAAAAGTCCGCAGCCTCGTGCGATCCGCCCTCAAGGTACCGGAACCTGTGGGCATCACCCGAGGAGATCGCCCCCTGGTGGGGAATTCGCCCCCCATGGTGCTGGTGCGAGCACTGATCGAAAAAGTCTCGCGCAGCCAAGCGCCGGTATTTGTCACGGGAGAAACCGGGACCGGCAAGGAAGTGGCGGCAAGATTGGTACATTCCCTTGGAGCGCGGGCTGAAGGTCCCTTCGTGGCGGTCAACTGTGGCGCCATTCCCGAGAACCTCATGGAAAGCGAATTCTTCGGTTACCGAAAGGGGGCATTCACGGGCGCGGATAGTGATCGGGAAGGTTTCTTTCAGTCCGCCCAGGGCGGAACCCTTTTCCTCGACGAGGTCGCGGACCTTCCGCTGGCCATGCAGGTCAAGCTCCTGCGCGTGATCCAGGAAAAGAAGGTGCGCCGCGTCGGTGGAATGAGCGAGGAGGCGGTGGATGTCCGCATCATCAGCGCGTCCCATCAAGATCTCCAGACCGCCGTCAATGCGGGCCGCTTCCGGCACGACCTGTTCTATCGCCTGAATGTCATCGAAATTCGCATGCCCTCGCTGCGGGAGTTGCGCGACGATCTGGCAGATCTGGTTGATCACATTCTGGCCCGGCTCGCCCAAGCCAACCGCTGCCCGACACCCGTGTTGAATGAAGCCGCACTGGTCGCCATGGGACGTTACGACTTTCCCGGCAATGTGCGCGAACTGGAGAATATTCTCGAACGGGCGATGGCCTTGTCCGAAGGGCGCACCATCACCCCGGAAGACCTGAATCTGGTGCCTTCCGCCCAGGACGGCGGAGTCGAAGGTCGGAATGGGGAACAGCCCGGAGGAGGATTACAAGACTTTCTCGACGCCGCCGAGAAAAAAGTCATTCTCGAAGCCCTGGCCAAGACCGGCCATAACAAGACCGCTTCCGCTCGCATACTGGGAGTGACTTTCCGCTCACTGCGCTATCGGATGGAGCGGCTCGGTATCGACTGACCGCCCGCCCGGCCTACCCACCAGCGGGTAGCCTGCACGGGCTCTTGTTCCCGCCCGCCTGGCTTACCGCCACACCCAATAGACATGGCAACTTGCGTCAATTGCCATGCTTCTCCCGTACCAGGCGGTCAATGAGTGCCATAACTTCGTGGCTGGCTTCTTCCGCATTCTGGAACGCCGCATACATGGCTTGTTGCATGGATAGATCCTTTTCCCAACCCTGCGTGAGGTAGGGCAGCATGGTATGGACGCTGTCGTGGACCTTGGCGTGAGGTTTTTCCAGTGCCTTGTAGGAAGGCAGGCCGCCGAATACCTCGCGGCCTTCACCTGTGTACCATTTGCCCAGGCGGCAATCGTGATGGTTGACAGTGACCGCATTGGCATAGGTCGCGTCGCTGGTATTCAAGGTCATGTAGGCGCGCTGCTTGAAGATCACGTGATCCACCTTCACCAGGGAAGCGAAGCTCATATCCT
>CAZEOR010000246.1:0-4990 GCA_964513695.1 uncultured Thiobacillus sp. | reverse complement strand
AACGGCCTGTCCGGCCTGTTCCGGCGACTGCTCGACGGCTTGCGCCAGGACCTGGTCGAACTCGATCGGCGCGTGGCCGAGCTCGATGGCGAGATCCAGACGGCCGCCAAGGCGGATGAAACGGCGGGACGGCTGCAAAGCATTCCTGGCATCGGCCCGATCACGGCCACAGCCTTGGTGGCGTCGGTGGGTGATGGCCGGCAATTCAAGCGCGGGCGCGAGCTTGCCGCCTGGCTCGGGCTCACTCCCGGCCAGCACAGCAGTGGTGGCAAGGATCGGCTGTTGGGCATCAGCAAACGGGGCGACAGCTACCTGCGCACGCTGCTCATCCACGGCGCGCGCTCGGTCATCAGGACGGCGGCCAACAAGACCGACCCGCGCAGCCGCTGGATCAGCGCGGTGGCGGCGCGGCGCCACAAGAACGTGGCGGCGGTGGCGCTGGCCAACAAGAACGCGCGCATCGCCTGGGCTGTGCTGACCCAAGGCGGTCGCTACGACAGTCAATACGGCATGGCGGCCGCCTGAAGCGTCGCCGACAGGATCAACCGTTCAACACGTGGTTGCGTGAGAGACAAGCGTGATGGCCAACAGGTCGAACCGGCGGCGGATGAGTCTGAGTAGGGTGCTGGCCTTCGAGGCCGTTATTGAGATCAGACCCCGTCGCGCGGATGCCCATCATGGCCAGGAGGCCCCACCCTCCACAAACAGGTCGGATATACGCGCGCAGTCGCACCTTGTCGCCAACCGCTCGATGCGCTCTCGCCAACCCCGAAGCTTGGGCTCGATCCTGATGCCGAACCCCAAACGCGAAGGTCGCTCGATCGACCGCTGTGCCGAGTGCCACGAGTTATCCACCGCCGCCCGCCCACCCGCCTGCCTGAGAGGGGCGCAGTCGGCCGGGCGGGCGGCCGTGGATAACTCTGCGCCTCACGCTGGGCTGCCGCCGCAGGGCGGTCAACCGCGACGCTTCGCTAAACCCATCCCCTTCAATGTTTCCCTTGCATTTTGGAGAAGTCCATATACACCCTACGGTCTACGGTCCTAGCGTGAGCGGGGCTTTTGTTCGCTCAGGTGCTTCGGCAGGCGCTTCTTGTCCCGCTCGGCGCTGCGGGCCTGGCGCGGGGTTTCGGTCTTGACCTCACGGCGGTCGAAGGGGTTGTAGTTGGCCTTGAAGTCCACCCGTAGCGGTGTGCCCTGGAGATTGAAGGCGCTGCGGAATACATTTTCCAGGTAGCGCCGGTAGGCATCGGGCATGCCTTCCAGATGAGTGCCATGAATCACGATGATGGGTGGGTTGTTGCCGCCCTGGTGGGCATACTTGGGCTTGGGTCGGAACAGGCCGGACTTGGGTGGCTGGTGCTGGGTGACTGCGTCCTGCAACACACGGGTGAGGCGGGGAGTGGACAGCTTCGCCATGGCGGCGGCGTAGGCTTCGTCCACCGACTTCAGTACACCGCCGACGCCGTCGCCCTTGAGGGCGGAGATGAAGTGGAAACGGGCAAAGGTGAGGAAATCCATCTTCCGGTCCAGCTCCCGCTTGATCTGATCACGCTGGTAGGAGGTCAGGTTGTCCCACTTGTTCACCGCCACAACCAAGGCGCGGCCCGCTTCCAGGATGAAGCCGGCGAGGTGGGCGTCCTGGTCGGAGATTTCCTGCTGGGCATCCAGCACCAGGACCACCACGTTGGCGTCTTCGATGGCTTGCAGTGTCTTGATGACGGAGAACTTCTCGACAGCCTCCGTCACCCGGCCCTTGCGCCGAACTCCAGCGGTGTCGATAAGCGTGTAGGGCTTGCCGCCCCGCTCGAAGTCGACATAGATGGAATCCCGCGTGGTGCCCGGCTGGTCGAAGGCGATGACCCGCTCCTCGCCGACAAAGGTGTTGACCAGGGTTGACTTGCCCACGTTGGGGCGGCCGACGATGGCAATCTTGGGATGGTCATCGACGCGGCTGTCGTCGGCTTCGACCTCGAAGGGTTCCATCACGAGTTCGATGAGTTCCCGCACGCCCTCTCCATGGGCGCCGGACACGGCCACCGGCTGGCCCAGACCCAGCTCGTGGAACTCGGCGGTGACCACACCGGCGTTCATGCCCTCGGTCTTGTTCACAGCCACCAGTACCGGTCGGCCAGTGCGGCGCAGCTTCTCGGCGATGATCTTGTCCTGGGGCGTGATGCCGGAGCGGCCGTCCACCAGGAAGATGACCGCGTCGCCTTCCGCCACGGCCTGCAGGGTCTGCTTGGCCATTTCGGCCAGGATGCCGGTATCCACCACCGGCTCGAAGCCGCCGGTATCCACCACCAGGAAGGGTTTTGAGCCCATGCGCCCGTGGCCGTAATGTCGGTCCCGGGTCAGGCCGGGCTGGTCATGGACCAGAGCGTCCCGCGTCTTGGTGAGGCGGTTGAACAGGGTGGACTTGCCGACATTGGGCCGGCCGACCAGGACGATGGTGGGTTTCATGACTGGTGTGCAGAAAGGAGTGAGGTGTGAGGGGAAATATCCCCGCATTTATCCTCACACCCCGCTTCACTCTCCTTACTGAATCTTGAGCGCATACACCCCGCCGTTCACCGTCTGCACCACCAGACCGGACTTGAGGCGCAACATGACACCTTTAATGGCGCTGCCGTCGGTGGCGGTGCGAGCGGCGAAGGCGCCGTCCTCTGCGTTGATCAGGTGAACCTGACCCTGGTAGTCGCCCACGGCGACGAAGTTCCCGGCCACAGCCACCGGGCTGGACAGCTTGCGGTCGCGCAGCTTGTCCTGCTTCCAGGGATTGGTACCCCGGCTCTTGTCGAAGGCGGCTACGGTGTCGGACTCGTCAGACGCGAACACGAAGCGCTCATCCATATCGACTCCACGCAGACTTGAGAAGTCCCGCACCCAAACCGGGTTTCCGGAAACACGGTCAAAGCAGGCGACACGGCCCTGATAGGCGGCAGCGCAGACCCTGCGATCGTCCAGGGCAATGGATCCGGCCACATCGGCGATGCGTTCCAATTCCGTCACGCCACGCGGTAAAGCCACACCAACTTCCCACTGGGGCGCGCCGTTGTTCAGCGCCAGGGCGGTGAGCCTGCCGCCGGCATGCCCCGCGTAGAGCGCCGTATCCGTCAGCAGCATGTGGCTCTGTTCCCTCAGGGTCAGTGTCGGCAGGGCACGGCTGTAACTCCAGCGTACCTTGCCGGTGGCGGCATCCAGCAGGACAAGCTTACCGTCGTTGGAACGGGCGGCGACAGCACCGTTGGCGACTTCCGGAGCGATGAGCAATTCACCGGACAACTTGGCGGTCCATGCGGGAGAACCGTCGGCAGCCTTGTAGGCCAGGAGTTCACCCTTCGGCGTGCCCACCAACACCAGGCCATCCCCGGCGCCGACACCGGCGGAAATCACCTGCCCGACATCGATGCGCCAGGCTTCCCGGCCGGTGGCCAGGTCCAGCCTGACCACACGGCCGTCACGGCCGGCGGCATAGACTGCCTGGCCATCGGTGGCCGGCGAAAATATATAGGGACCGGCGGCGCCGACACTGGCATCCCAGATCCGGCTGAGGCCGATACTGGCTTTGAATTCCACCAATTCAGCGGGCTTGGCCGCCGGCTTGCTGGAACTGAACCACCCGCTGAACCAGGAACACCCGGACAGGGAAAGGGAGAGCGCGATGGCCAACGAGATGGTTTGAATCGTCGGGCGCATCGATATAACGGCAGCTTTATGCACATCAGCCTCCAAGACCATCCAGGCGGATTTCCACCAGGGGCTTCAGGGAACTCTTGTCGTCCAATTTTTCCAGCGCCAGCTTATAGGCCGCGCGGGCTTCGGTGGTCTTGCCCTGGGCTACCAGCACGTCGCCCTTGAGCTGCCCGGCGAGCCCCTGGAATGCTGGATCAAACGGTTCATAGAGAAGCTTCAGGGCACCCGCCGGATCCTTCTGATCGAACAGCAAAGTCGCCAGTCGCAGCCGGGCCATCTGGCGCACGCCATCGTCCTTTGCATGCTCCATGGCGAACTCGTATTGGGCGCGGGCGCTCTTCAGGTCGCCGGATTCGTAGTTGATATGACCAGCCAACCAGGAAGCGGGCGCTGCATAAGCACTGTGGCTGTGGTTTTCCACGATGCGACCGGCTGCTTCCTTGGCTGTCTTCAGGTCGTTCATGCTGGCAGCCTGTACCGCCTGATCGAACAGCATGGAGGCTTCCGCCGCCTGATTGCGATTCCAGGTTTCCCAGGCACGCCAGCCGGCAACCGCCAGCAGAAAGACCGTGATGCCCCAGATCACCTTGTTGCCGTGCTGCTTCCACCAGACTTTCGCTTCGTCCAGTTGTTCCTGTTCTTCCAGATCGAGTGCCATGTATTGCTCCAGTAAATCGGAAAAAGGGAAACGGGAAACGAGAAACGAGAAACGCCGACTCGCGCTTACGTTTCCCTTTTCCCTTTTCCCGTTTCCCGAATAATCAAAACCGCTTCCGCCAACGCCACCCGGCATTGCTCGCCTTCACCCCGCAGGGGCTTTACCGTCACTTCGCCCGCCACCGCCTCGTCGTCGCCGATGATGACCGCAAACGGGGCCAGACTGGCATCCGCCTTCTTCATCTGGGATTTGAAACCGCCGCCGCCGACATGCAGCACCACATCCAGACCTGCATCGCGCAGGCGTTCGGCGGCTTGCAGAGCGAAGCGGCCCGCCGCATCGCCGACGTTGACGATATATGCATCCGGCACTTCCGGGGTGGGATGCAGATTCAGTTCGGCCATCATCACCAGCAGACGTTCCACGCCCATGGCGAAACCGCAGGCCGGCGCGGGCTTGCCGCCCAGTTGCGCGACCAGGCCGTCGTAGCGGCCGCCGGCGCAGACCGTACCCTGGGCGCCCAACTTGTCGGTGACCCATTCGAACACGGTGAGGTTGTAGTAATCCAGGCCTCGTACCAGGCGGGGATTCACCGTGTAGGCGATGCCTGCGTCGTCCAGCCCCTGCTTCACCGCCGCG
>CAZEOR010000245.1:0-5019 GCA_964513695.1 uncultured Thiobacillus sp. | reverse complement strand
GGGCGTCGCCGCCGGATGCGGCCGCGGCGGGCGACGAAGCGAGGAGGGAGAGGGATGACAGGGCCGCGAGGGCGAGAAAGAAAGCTTGCATGGTGGATGACCTCCGATGGAAATGAATGGGAATGGCACGTGCGATACGAAGGCTAGGCTTCAACCCGAAGGCGCGTTGCTAAGTGTTTCCTACGGAATTGCTAAAAATTTTGTAAAGGGCGCCGGAACGCGGGCGCCAGGCATGCTTGTAGAATCCGCCCCATATTCCCGATCTGGACACTGGGTTATTGCCGCCATGCCCCGGACGAAAGCCGAACCTCCTTTGTTGGACGCCGCCCAGGCCGCGTTTCTGACCGGCCCGGTGGCGATCAACGTGGCCTCCCACGACGCCGAGCGGGTGCCCTCCGTCGCCCGGGCCTTCGGCTGCCGCGTGTCGGCGGACCGGCGGGAAGTGGTGGTGTTCCTCTCGCTGAAGCGTTCCCGCCGCATCCTGGACGACCTGGCGGCGGGCGCGCCCATCGCCGCCGTCTTCAGCCGGCCCAAGACCCACGAGACGCTCCAGCTCAAGGCGGCGGACGCGCGCATCCAGCGGCTGGCGGAAGGCGACCGGGAGATCATGCTGGCCTGCGGCGCCGCCTTCTGCGCCGAGATCATGGCCCTGGGCTATTCGGAGAGCTTCTCCCGGGCGCTCATGGCGCCGGCCGCCGACGAGGGCGTCGGCATCGTTTTCACGCCGGTCGCAGTGTTCGAGCAGACCCCCGGACCCAAGGCGGGCATGCGTCTGGAGCCCAAGCCATGAGATCCACCCCATGAGCCCTACCCTGCGCTCGCTGCGGCGCTGCTTCGAGGGGGCGGTGCCCGCCACCATCGCCACCTGCGCGACGGACGGCATGCCCAACGTGGCCAAGCTCTCCCACGTGCATTTCGTGGACGACGAGCATGTGGCCCTGTCCTACCAGTTCTTCAACAAGACCCGGGAAAACATCCTGCTCAACCACCACGCGACGGTGGAGGTGGTGGACCCGGTGAGCGCCGCCCACTACTGCCTTCATGTCGAATTCCTGCGCACCGAGACCGAGGGGCCCCTGTTCGAGTACATGAAGGCGCGGCTGGCGGCCATCGCCTCCCACACGGGCATGAGCAAGGTGTTCCGCCTGCTGGGCTCCGACATCTACCGGGTGCTGGCGGTGGAGGCGGTGCCCGGCGACGTGGACGCGGAGGTTCCGTCCCGCGCCAACCTGCTCTCGGGCCTGCGCGCCTGCCAGGCCGAGCTCGCCGGCTGCGCCGATCTCGCCCGCCTGCTCGACGCGATGCTGGAAGGCCTGGAACGGCATTGGGACATCCGCCATTCCATGCTGCTCATGGCGGACCCGGACGGCAGGCGCCTCTACACCGTGGCCAGCCGGGGCTATGCCCAATCCGGCGTGGGTTCCGAAGTGCGCATGGGCGAGGGCATCGTCGGCGTCGCCGCCGGGGCGCGCACGCCCATCCGCATCGGCTACGCGGTGCAGGAATACCGCTACAGCCAGGCCACGCGCCGGCGTTTCGCCGACAGCGCCGACGGCGACGCCCTGGAAACCGAGATTCCCTTCCCGGGCCTGGCCGATGCCGGCAGCCAGTTGGCGGTGCCCCTGCTCCTGGGCGGCCGCCTGCTGGGGGTGCTCCTGGTGGAAAGCCCCCTGGAGCAGCGTTTCACCTACGAAGACGAGGATGCCCTGGTGGTGCTGGGGGGGCAGTTGGCGATGTGCATCGATTTCCTGTCCCGCAACACGGAATCGCCCGCCGAGCCGGAGGCGCCCGCCGCCCCCGCCGAACCGGCCCGGGGCGCGCCGGTGCTGATCCGCCATTTCCCCGCCGACCACAGCGTGTTCGTGGACAACGACTACCTGATCAAGGGCGTGGCCGGCGCCATCGTCTGGAAGCTGCTGCGGGAACACGCCGGCGCCGGCCGCGCCGAGTTCACCAACCGGGAACTGCGCCTCGATGCCTCCCTGGGCCTGCCGGACGTCACCGACAACCTGGACGCCCGCCTGATCCTGCTGCAACGCCGGCTCGCCGAACGCTGCCCCTTCATCGCCATCGAGAAGACCGGGCGCGGACGCTTCCGCCTCAATGTGGGCCGGCCGCTCCGGCTGGCCGAGACGGCCGCCGCATGACCTGGATCAACCAATAAGCGAATAGCTTTCAAGCTTGAGGCAGATCGGCCGTTACTGGGCTTCTTGACGCCACCGGAGTCCGCTCATGAATACCCTCAGCCCTGTCCAGGCACAGCCCGAATCCTCCAACACCGTTCAGGAAAGACGCAAACGCGTCGATCTCAGGGAAATATTCGAGGAGATCATTCGCAAGGTTGAGCCCTTTTTCCAGAAGGGCACGGGCATCAACGGCGGCACCACGGAATACTGGGCGGCGCGGGTGATCCACGAAGCCCACCCGGACCTGACCCAGCACGACGTCAAAGTGTTGATCGCCGCCGCCGCCCGCTATTACCGGGAACGGACTCCCGCCTGAAGCGCAAGGGCCTTAGCGGCGCTGATAGACGACGAAGTCGTAACCCAGCCCGTCCGCATTCATCTGCTTTTTCCGCTCCATCTCGCGCCATTCGCCCAGGTTGAAGGCCGGGAACCAGGCATCGCCCTCGTATTCGGCCTGGATTTCAGTGAGATAGAGCCGATCCGCCCGGGGCAGCACCTGGGCGTACAACTCGGCGCCGCCGACGAAGAAGATTTCCGGATCGTTGCCGCAGGCCGCGACGGCCGCGTCGAGGGAATTCGCGGTCAGACAGCCTTCCACCCGGTAATTCGCATCCCGCGTGACGATCACCGTGGTGCGCCCCGGCAATGGCTTGCCGATGGATTCATAGGTCTTGCGCCCCATGATGATGTGATGCCCCATGGTCAGTGCCTTGAAATGCTTCAGGTCTTCCGACAGCCGCCAGGGCAGCGTGTTGCGGATACCGATGACGCGATTCCTCGCCATGGCGACGATGACGGAGAGGATGGGGGCGGTATGTTCGGGCATGGGCAGGGGTCCGTTGGGGCTGGCGCGGAAAGGGCTCAAGGGTATTTCAGTGGGGGTGGTGAAGGGAAGCCGGACGCGACATCAAGCCCACCGGCACCAGAGCCACTGCTCCCCCCTTTGCAAAGGGGGAATAAAACCATCAGCTGCCACCAGCGGGGCGCGGATTTCGGATCGCGCCTTTAAAAATCCAGCGACTATTTCGGCCGCGCCGTCACCCTTTTCCCTTCGGCGATCTTCTCGTCCGGATGGGCGATGACCTGATCGCCCGCTTTCAGGCCGCCGAGCACCTGGGCTTCCAATCCGTTGCGCTCGCCCACTTTGAGGTCGCGCAGACGGGCGCGCCCCGCCTCGGCCACGAACACGGCCCAGCCGTCGCCGCGCCGGAACAGGGCGCTGCTGGGGACCAGCAGCAGATCCGAACCTTCCCACAACACGAAGGCGGCCTCGACCCGGTAGCCGTCGCCCAGGGATTTCCATTCCTCACCGGGCGAAACGATGTCCACCAGGACGCGCACCCGCTGTTCCTCCACCCCCAGGGCGGAGACCTTGGTGAAGCCGGCCGGCTCCACCACGCGCACGCGGCCTTGCAGGGTCTGGCCGCCGCCCCAGCGGTCCAGCAGGACCTTGGCGCCGACCTTGATCTTCACGGCGGCAGTGGACAGCACCTCCACCATGACTTCGAGGGTACCGGGATGGCCGATCTCCACCAGGGCCTGGCCGGCCTGCACCACGCCTTCGCTTTCGTGGGGCACGGCGAGGACCCGGCCGGCCACGGGCGCGGTGACGGCCAGGATTTCCGGCGAGCGGGCGGCCCGGGTGGCGGGCGCGCCGGACTCGGTGAGGGCGGCGCGGGCCACGGCGACTTCATGCTGGGCCACCTGGATGGTGTAGTCGGCGGCCTGCCGGGTCGCCTGGCTGGCTTGCAATCGGCTGCGGGCCTGATCCACGGCGGCCTGGGAAAGGAAATTGGCCTTGCCCAGGGATTCGGCCCGGGCCAGTTCCTGCCCGGCCAGGCGCGCCTCGGCGGCGGCGGCGCGGGCGTTCTCGCGGGCGGCCAGCAAGGAGGACTGGGCCGACTCCACCCGGGCCTGGGCCTGGGCCCGGCTGCGCGGGTCCAGGCTGGCGGAGCGAGCGGGCTCGATGTAGGCCACCACCTGGCCGGCGGCGACGGTATCGCCTATTTTCAGCGTGATCCTGCGGGCCTGGCCCGCCACCGGCGCGGCCACCACGTAGCGCTCGCGCACCCGGGTCTTGCCCTCTTCCTCCACGGTCACGGCCAGGGTGCCCTTGCGGACCTCGGCCAGTTCCACCGGCACGGGCCGGGGCATGAAGCCGTAGCCGATGGCCGCGATCAGCGCCAGGGCGATGAGCAGGTAAACGATGCGTCCACGCCATTGTTGGGTCATACCGAATCATTCCCTCGTTTTAAGTACGCCGATCAGGTCCAGCCGGCCAAGTTGGTACCACACCAGCAGGCCGGAAACGACGGCTGACACGGCCACCACCGTCGCGGCCAAGGCGAAATTGTAGGGCTCCAGCACCAGGGGCAGGCGGTACAGATCGGACTCGAACACCACCACCAGGATGCCGCACAGGCCGGCGCCCACCAGGAAGCCCAGGGGAATCGCCGCCAGGGTCAGCACGGCCAGTTCGCCCAGCAGGATATAGGCGATCTCGCCGTGGGTGAAACCGAGCACGCGCAGGCTGGCCAGCTCGCGCCCCCGTTCGGACAGGGCGATGCGGGCGCTGTTGTAAACCACGCCGAATGCAATCGTCGCGGCCAGCAGGGTGGCCACCATGTTGAAGAACAGCACGAACTCGCCCAGGGTGGCGTAGAAACTCTTGATGGCGGAGGCGTGAGCCACCATGCCCAATACGCGGGGCCGCGCATGCAGCTTGGCATAGAGGTCGGCACCGGCCTCCGGCGCATGGGCCAGATAAGCGCCGGTCACCACGTCGCCCTCGCGCAGCAGGGTGTTCAGGGAATCCCGCTGCATGTAGGCGGAC
>CAZEOR010000244.1:0-5068 GCA_964513695.1 uncultured Thiobacillus sp. | reverse complement strand
CATGGTGATCGCCATGGTGGGCCTGACCGACGTGATCTTCGCGGTGGACAGCATCCCGGCCATCTTCTCGGTGACCACAGACCCCTTCATCGTCTTCACATCCAACATCTTCGCCATCATGGGCCTGCGCGCCATGTACTTCCTGCTGGCGGACCTGAACGGCCGCTTCCACCTGTTGAAGTACGGCTTGGCCATGGTGCTGGTGTTCGTCGGCACCAAGATGCTGATCGCCGATTTCTACAAGGTGCCCATCGGTCTGGCTCTGGGCGTGGTCGCCCTGATCATCGCGACTTCGGTCGCCGCCAGCCTGTTCGCCACGCGCAAACGCCATTCAAATGGTACAAAGAAAGCGTTGCCATGAAACAGATCGAAACCGGGCTGGAAAGGCTCATCTTCAACAGCCGTTGGTTGCTGGCGCCCTTCTATCTGGGCTTGGTGCTCGCTTTGGCCCTGCTGCTGGTGAAGTTCGCCAAGGAGTTCGTGCATTTCGCGCCCCTGGTGTTCAATGCCGAGGGTGGCGAGGTGATCATCGGCCTGCTGTCCCTCATCGACGTGGTCATGGTGGCCAATCTGCTGATCATCATCGTCTTCGCCGGCTATGAGAACTTCGTCTCCCAGATCAACACCGGCGACCACGAGGACCGGCCATCCTGGATGGGCCACGTGGGCTTCGCCGAGCTGAAGTTGAAGTTGATTGGCTCCATCGTCGCCATCTCCGGTATCGAACTGCTCAAGGCCTTCATGCACGTGGAATCCATGACCAACGAGCAACTGGCCTGGAAGGTGGGTATCCACATGACCTTCGTGGTGTCCGGCGTGCTGTTCGCGCTCATGGACCGCATCGCGGATGGCAAGAAGGGCCATGTCCACGAGTAATCCTTCGGTTCCGCGGCCGTGACATTGCCTGCCGGACGGCTCAAACTAGGCCCTGAGCGCGCGCGGGAATTCCGCCGCCCATCAATCCCCAAATAGGAGCGTGTCTTGGCCAAACCGAACTACCAGTACGAGAAACGCCAGCGGGACTTGGCAAAAAAGCAGAAGCAGGAAGAAAAGAAGCAGCGCAAAACTCAGAAGGGTGATGCCCCGCCCGCAGATAATGCTGCTCCGCCCACGGATTCCGGTGTGGTGGAGTGAATATGTTTTTTGATTGATCAGCGACGTTTTTTGTATTTCATGGGTTCCGTTTGATCAGGGAATTGTTGTCATGAGCCACAAACACGAGCATTTCATTCGCGCCATCTTCCAGGATCCGATCAGCGGCAACATCCACTGGCGCGAAGTCGAGTCCCTGCTGCACCATCTGGGAGCGACGGTGGAATCCCTTTCTGGTGCCCGTATCCGGGTGGTTCTGAACGGCGCTGAAGGTATCCTGCACCGACCCCACCACAGTAATGTTCTGGACCGGCAGGCAATCAAGCATCTACGCGAGTACCTCGCCCATGCCCGTGTCACGCCATCGCTATACGAGGCTGGGCACCAATAACAGTCCACCGGGATGGCTATTCTTCCGGCTTCGTCGAGTTGGTTCGTGTACATGCTGCGTTGTGCCGACGGCTGCCTGTACACAGGCATTACCAAAGATGTGGCACGGCGGTTGTTGGAACACAATGCCGACGATGCCTTGGGCGCACGCTTTACACGGGCCCGTCGACCCGTTGCTCTGGTATATGTCGAACCGGCCGATAGCCGCTCCGATGCCACGCGACGGGAACTTGCCCTGAAGAAGTTGACCCGAGTCGCCAAACTCGCTTTGATCGGGCACGAGGCAGATTAAATCTCTTCGTCCGTTGTTTCCCGGGCTTTCAGGGAGGCGGTGACGCTGATGCATCCTTGCCGCTACACTTGGCGCGTCGCAACTTCCCCCCATCCGCTTGGATACCATCCCTTTAGGCGCGCTGTTCGGTGCCCTTGTCGTGTTGTTGCTGTTCTCTGCATTCTTTTCTGCTTCGGAGACCAGCATGATGGCGGTAAACCGCTATCGGTTGAAAACCCTGGCCAAGGCTGGTCATCGTGGCGCCAAGCTGGCGGAATGGCTGCTGGCGCAGACCGACAAACTGCTAGGCGTGGTTTTGTTGGGCAACAATCTGGTTAATTCCGCCGCTGCTGCATTGGTTACCCTGATCAGCTTCCGCCTGTTCGGGGAGAGCGAACTGGCTTTGACCCTCGGTACCCTGGCGGTGACTTTCCTGATCCTGGTGTTTTCGGAAGTCACGCCCAAAGTGCTGGGCGCCGCCTATCCCGAGCGAATCGCGCCGGCTGCCAGCTTCGTACTGGCGCCCATGCTAAAGCTGTTTTATCCGGCAGTGTGGTTCGTCAACCTTTTTGTTCAGGGCCTGTTGAAACTGATGAGACTGCGGCCCAAGGATGCTGCCGCCAACAGCATGGGGGTAGAGGAATTGCGCACATTATTGTCCGAGTCGGGCTCTTTTTTACCGGCCCAGCACCGGGGCATCCTTATGAATCTATTCGACCTGGAACAAGTGAGCGTGGACGACGCCATGCGGCCGAGAGGGCAGATCGAAGCCATTGACCTTGCTGAGGAGCCCGCTGAAATCGTGCGTCAACTCACCACAAGTCATCATGCTCGCTTGCCCGTGTATGAGGGAGAGCCCAACAATGTGCTTGGGATGTTGCATGTGCGAAGAGCGCTGGCCCATTTGCAGGAGTCGCCGTTCGATGCTCAAGAATTTCGCACTTGGTTGCGAGAACCTTATTTCATTCCCTCGGGGACTTCTCTTTACAACCAACTGACCCAGTTCCAGGCGACACGCCAGTCTTTGGGGTTGGTGGTGGACGAGTATGGTGAATTGCTGGGTTTGGTGACGGTGGAAGATATCCTGGAGGAAATCGTGGGCGAATTCACCGCCGAGCTTCCTGGTGGACTGGAAACCAGCGTTCGCCAGCCGGATGGCAGTTGCCTCGTGGAAGGCGCGGCCTCGCTACGCCAGTTGAATCGCAAGCTAGGCTTGCAGTTTCCCCAGGACGGTCCGCGTACCCTGAACGGTCTCCTGTTGGAAGAACTGGAAGCCATGCCTGAGCCGGGTGTGAGCGTGATGGTGGCGGGATATCCGGTGGAAATCGTGCAAGTTCAGGATCGCATGGTGAAGACAGCCCGAATCGGCCCTCGCCGCGCCCATGGCTGAACCTGGATTTCTTTACATTTACATAAGCGGGGGGCAATATCCGCAGAGAAATCGTGTCTTAGAGGACTAGAGGAGGCAATGGTCGCGGTTACCGTAGGCGCCAATCTCACCGGGCTGTGCCGGGCGATGGTCACCCAAGGGCTGCTTTCCCCCGAGGAAGGTGAGAGCCTGCAAAACCAGTCACGTGGTTCGGGTGAGAGTTTTATTGCACATCTGCTCCGTACACGGCGTTTTCGGGCCGATCAGGTCGCCGCCTTCGCTTCGGTCAATTTTGGAATACCCCTTCTAAACCTGGATGCTCTCGATCCTTCTGTCATGCCGAAGGGCGCAGTGGATCCCAAACTACTGGCCAAGCATCGGGTTCTGCCCATTGCCCAGCGCGGCAATCGTTTGTTCGTCGCATTGTCGGATCCCAGCAATCTAAAGGCGCTGGATGACATCAAATTCCAGACCAGTCTCGCCACGGAACCCATCGTGGTCGAGGATGACAAGCTCGGCCGCCTGCTCGAAAGCCATGGCGAGGTAACCGAGGAAAGCATCCTCAAAACCATCGAGACTGAGGATCTCAACCTCGAATTCAGCGATGATGAGGCCCAGAACGCGCAGGACACGGCAGCTGCCGCCGATATCGACGATGCGCCGGTAGTCAAGTATCTCCAGAAGATACTGCTGGATGCCATCAACAGCGGGGCCTCCGATATCCACTTTGAGCCCTACGAAAAAAACTACCGAATTCGCTATCGGATGGATGGCATGCTCTATGAGGTGGCCCAGCCGCCCTTGGCCATCAAGGAGAAAATTGCCTCCCGCATCAAGGTGATCTCCAAGTTGGATATTTCTGAGAAGCGTGTCCCCCAGGATGGACGGATGAAACTCGTCCTGTCCCGCAACAAGGCCATTGATTTCCGGGTTTCGACTTTGCCCACGCTATATGGCGAGAAAATCGTCATGCGTATTCTCGATTCCAATTCGGCGACGATGGGTATCGAGAAGCTGGGGTACGAGCCGGAACAGTTGAAACTGCTCGTCGAAGCCATACAACGCCCTTATGGCATGGTGCTGGTGACGGGGCCGACAGGTTCCGGCAAGACGGTGTCGCTATATTCCTGCCTGAACATACTGAATAAACCGGGCGTGAATATCTCCACTGTCGAGGATCCGGTGGAAATTCAGCTGGCTGGCATCAACCAGGTCAACGTCAACGACAAGGCGGGCCTGGACTTCGCCTCGGCCATGAAGGCATTCCTGCGCCAGGATCCAGACATCATCA
Source organism: uncultured Thiobacillus sp. (assembly GCA_964513695.1). Classification (GTDB taxonomy): domain Bacteria; phylum Pseudomonadota; class Gammaproteobacteria; order Burkholderiales; family Thiobacillaceae; genus PFJX01. Next base: position 655 of record CAZEOR010000244.1, on the reverse strand, counting down.
TGGTTGGCGAGATTCGTGACCACGAAACCGGTGATATCGCCATCAAGGCTGCCCAGACAGGCCATATGGTGCTTTCCACACTGCATACCAATGATGCGCCTTCTACCCTGACCCGCTTGATCAACATGGGCATCCCTTCCTATAACGTGGCTGCCTCGGTGAATCTGATCACCGCCCAGCGCTTGGGCCGGCGTTTATGCCCGAGTTGCAAGAAGCCTGTGGATATTCCGCCTGAAGCATTGTTGACAGCAGGCTTTTCCGAAGCGGATCTGGACGGTTCGTGGCAACCCTATACATCAGTCGGGTGCGCGGCCTGCAAAGATACCGGCTATAAGGGACGAGTCGGGATTTATCAGGTGATGCCAGTGTCGGAGGAAATCAACCGCCTCATCCTCAAGAATGGGTCTTCTGGAGATATCGCCGAGCAGGCGCGAGTGGAGGGGGTGCTGAATTTGCGCGCAGCCGGGCTCCTGAAGGTCAAACAGGGCCAGACTTCCCTGGAGGAAGTCCTGGCCGTCACCAACGAATGAGAGGATAGACATCCATGGCGCAGGCCCGGAGTGCAGCGGTCGCCAAGCAAGAGCCTTTCCACTGGGAAGGCACGGACAAGACCGGCAAGAAGGTCAAGGGTGAGATGCTCGCGCCCGGCGAGGCT
>CAZEOR010000243.1:0-5100 GCA_964513695.1 uncultured Thiobacillus sp. | reverse complement strand
CGACGAGAACTCCGACTTCGTCACCCTGCTCAACCTCTGGCGCCACGTCGACCAGCTCAATATCCACCGCAAGTCCCAGCGCAAGTTCCGGGAAGCCCTGCAGGCGGATTTCCTCTCACCCAACCGGGTGCGGGAATGGCGCGACGTGTACGGGCAGTTGATGAGCCAGGTGAAGGAACTGGGCTGGAAGGCGGAATCCCATCTGCCCCAGGCCGAAGTCGCCGGCGCGGAACGACGGGAGAAGGGAAGCGCGGCAGTTCTGTCCAAGCTGGCTTCCCTCTCCCCCGGCCCCTCCCCCGACGGGGGAGGGGTGAGCTACGCCTCCCTGCACCAGGCCCTCCTTCCCGGCCTGCTCGGCAATCTGGGCATGCTCACCGAGGACGGCGTTTACCTGGGCGCCCGCGACATGAAGTTCGCCCTCTTCCCCGGCTCCGGCGTGAAGAAGAAACCCAAGTGGGTGATGGCCGCCGAGATCGTCGAGACGCGCCGGGTCTATGCCCGCAGCGTGGCCAGGATCGATCCGGAATGGATCGAGCACGCCGCGCGCCATCTGCTCAAGGTGAGCTATACCGATCCCCACTGGGCCAAGAAACCGGCCCACGTCGCCGCCAGCATGCGTGCCACCCTCTACGGCCTGCCGGTGGTGAACGGGCGCAAGGTCCACTACGGCCCCATCGACCCGGTGAAGTCACGGGAACTGTTCATCCGCGGCGCCCTGGTGGAAGGGGAATACGAAAGCCGGGCGCCCTTCTTCCTGCACAACCGCAAGCTGGTCGAGGAGATCGACGACCTGGCCCACCGCTCCCGCAACGCCCGCGTCGCGGTGGACGACGAGACCCTCTACCGCTGGTTCGACGACCGCATCCCGGAGGGCATCCACAACGGCGCCGCCTTCGAGAAATGGCGCCGGGAAGCCGAAGCCAAATCGCCGCGTCTGCTGCACCTGGAGCGGGCCGAGCTGCTGAAACAGCGCGGCGCCGACCCGCGCGACTTTCCGCCGGAACTGGACCTGGGCGGCGTACGTTTCCCCCTCGCCTACCGCTTCGACCCTGGCAGCGAGGACGACGGCGTCACCCTGCTGGTGCCCCTGGCGGCCCTGAATCAGGTGCCCACCGCCCCCTGCGACTGGCTGGTGCCGGGCCTGCTGGAGGAGAAGATCGCCGCCTTAATCAAGGGCCTGCCCCAATCGGTGCGCCGCGCCTTCGTGCCTGTTCCCGAATTCGCCCGCGCCGCGGCCACCGCCCTTTTCCCCTCCCCCGCCGGGGGAGGGGAAAAGGGGCTGGATGGGGGTTGCGCGGAACAAGGTCCGCGCCCATCCAGCGACCCCGGAATGCAGTCCGGGGCGCGCTCTGCAAGTGAGGGAGCAAGGCTTCAGACACCACTCACCGACGCTTTGGGAGATTTCCTCACCCGCGCCACCGGCCAATCCATCCCCCGCGATGCCTGGCGGCCGGAGGCCCTGCCAGCCCACCTGACCATGAACTACCGGGTGCTGGACCCGGGCAACCGGGTACTCGCGGAGGGCCGCGACCTGGCAGCCCTGCGCCGGCAACTGGGCAGCCAGGCCAGCGAGCAACTGCGCCAGGCTGCCGCACCGGGTGAGCGGGAAGACATCGTCCGCTGGGACTTCGGCGACCTGCCGGAACGGGTCGAGGTCAAGAGCGGCGGCCGCCTGATCGCCGCCTTTCCCACCCTGGTGGAGGAAGCGGGCGCGCTCAAGCTGCGACTGCTGGACAGCCCGGCAGTCGCCCGGGAAAAGCATCGGCGCGGCGTCTGCCGCCTGGCCTGGCAGGTCTTTCCCGATCTGCTCAAACAGACCGAGCGGGACTTGGCCCAGCGCCTCAAGGGCGCCGCATTGCTCTATCTGATGCTGGATAAATCACTAAGCGCGGAGGCCCTGAGCCGGGATGTGCTCTATTGCGCGGCGCGCGCCGCCCTCACCGGGGACCCGGCCGACCTGCGCCGCCAGACGGCCTTCGAAAGCGCCGCCCAGGCCGCCCGCCCGCGCCTGTCCGACGCCGCACGGGAAACCGCGCGTCTTGCCGCCGAATGCCTGGATCATGCCCACCGCCATTCCCAGCAACTGGCGAAGCCCAACCCGGCGCGGGAAGCGGTGGCCGACATGCGGGAACAGTTGCGCGCCCTGGTCTTCCCCGGCTTTCTGGCGCAACTGCCGCCGGAGCGGCTGGCCCACCTGCCCCGCTATCTGCGCGCCATGGAGCGGCGATTCGACAAGCTGGCCAGTCACCCGGACCGGGATGCCCAGAACCTGCGCGCCCTGGCGCCCCTGCTGGCAAATTACGCGGCCCGCCGCAATCGCCAGGAGCAGGCCGGCGGCGTCACGCCGGACATGGAGGATTTCCGCTGGCGGCTGGAGGAATTGCGCGTCTCCCTGTTCGCCCAGGAACTGAAGACGCCGGAGCCGGTATCGGTGAAACGTCTGGAGAAACGCTGGACCGAGATCGTTGGCTGATCGAACCACTCAAGTTATCAATATCGAAGCCGATAAGACGCCACAACTCAGGATGCTATGGAGACACTTGTGGGACTGAATAAAATCACCGGCACGGTCACCGCCAAGATCATGGCTTTCACCGCCATGCTCTTCCTGGTTTTGCTTACCGCATCTCTGATCCACTCCCATCTCAGTGAAGACAGCCTGGCCGAGGAATTCACGACGGAACAGGTGAAAGCCATCGCCGACGGTTATTTCGACGGCCTCAACAAACTCATGCTCACCGGCGGCATGGCCACGCGCGACGAGCTCCGCCAACAAATCGCCGGTCAAGCCAACGTATTGGAAGCCCGGGTGATCCGGGGCGAGGGCGTCAGCGGCCAATACGGTCCCGGCAGCGCCCAGGAAAAGGCCCAGGACGAACTGGACCGAAACGCCATGAAAGGCGTGGAGGCGATCCGCATCATGGCCACTGACAAGGGCCGCCAAATGACGGTGGTACGCCCTTACAAGGCCACGGAACATACCCGCGGGGTGAATTGCATGGGCTGCCATAGCGTGCCGCCCGCAACGGTGCTGGGCGCGATCCGCATCACCTATAACCTGGGCCCGGTGGACGCGCGCATCCGCAATTCGGGCCTGGAAAGCCTGGGTATCCACCTGGCCCTCTTCATTTTGGGCATGGGCCTGCTTTCAGTCGCATTCAAACGCATCGTCGCCCGACCTGTGAATCAGTTGACCGACTTCATGAGCCGCATCGAACGCCAATCCGATCTGTCCCTGCGTGTTCCCGCCCAGGGTCGCGATGAAATTTCCCAGGCTGGATCAGCTCTTAACGCCATGATGGAACGTTTCGCCCGCATCATCGAGCAGGTGCGCAACGCCACCCACAACCTGTCCCAGGTGGCCGGCCAGTTGGTGGATGTATCCAGCCGCACACAGAACGGCGTGCAACGTCAGCTCTCCGATACGGAACACTTGGCCTCAACCTTGCACCAGCTCGCTTCCACCGTACAAGAGGTGGCCCATAACACCCGCGAGGCCGCCAGCGCGGCCAAGCAAGCCGATGGCGAAGCGCGAGAGGGATCAACCACCGCCACCAACGCGTTGGGCGCCATCTCCGCCATGTCCCAGCAGCTGGAACAGGCGGTCCATGTCATCCAGCGCCTGGATACCGACAGCCGGGACATCGGCCGGGTCATCGGCCTGATCCGGGAAATTGCCGAACAGACCAATCTGCTCGCCCTGAACGCCGCCATCGAGGCAGCCCGGGCCGGAGAACAGGGGCGCGGTTTCGCGGTGGTTGCGGATGAAGTCCGCACTCTGGCCCAGCGTACCCAGTCGGCCACGGAAGAGATCGAAACCATCATCGTCAAGGTTCAGGGCCGCGCCCAGGAAGCGGTGGGGGCTATCCAGACAGCCGAACAGAAGACTGCATCCAGTGTGAAGAGCGTGGAGGAGAGTGCCGAAGCCCTGGCCACCATCTCCGGCTCCGTCGGCGTCATCAATCGCATGAACGCCCAGATCGCCACCAGTTCGGCAGAACAGAGCAGCGTCGCCGAGAACATCAGCCGCAAGATTGGCGACATCGGCTCCGTGGCCCAGGAAGCGGCCGGCCACGCCCACGATACCCAGGACGCCAGCCAGCGCCTGGCCCGTTTGGCCGAGGAACTGGATAACCTGGTTAGTCAATTCAAAGTCTGATCCGGATCGGGAATTTCCCCTGCCTCGATTTTCGGGAACCCCTCTACCGATGGCTTTCCCCGTAAAATCCTCCCATGCAAATCAAGATTGCGCTTGCACAAATGAATCCTGTGGTCGGCGACCTGGAAGGCAATGCCGACCGGATCGTAGATCACGCTCGCCAGGCTGCTGAAGCAGGCGCCGCGCTCTTGGTAACACCTGAATTGGTGCTGTGCGGCTATCCGCCGGAAGATCTGGCATTACGCTCTGACTTCTACGAAGAAAATGCGCGCGTGCTCGCTGCGTTGGCTACCCGGCTGCCACCCAGTCTGAGCGCCGTGGTAGGCCACCCCCTGGCGGAAGGTGAAGACCGCTATAACGCGGCCTCCGTCTTGAGAGGCGGCCATATCATCGCGACATACCGAAAACAGAAGCTGCCCAACCACTCGGTTTTCGATGAAGTTCGTACTTTCACCGCAGGCGGCGAAGCCTGTGTGTTCGAGTGCGCGGGGATACGTTTTGGCATCAACATCTGTGCCGACATATGGGAACCCGGCCCGGCTGAGCAAGCCCGGGATGCCGGCGCGCAAATTCTGCTTGTGCCCAACGCCTCACCCTTCCATATGAACAAACAGGACGAACGCTTCCAAGTGGCTCGGGCCCGGGTCGCAGAATCCAGTTTGCCCATGATCTACGTCAACATGGTGGGCGGACAGGACGAACTGGTTTTCGACGGCACCTCCTTCTGCCTGGATGCGGCCGGCAACACGACGGCCCAGTTTCCCGCTTTCGACGATGGACTGTATTTCGTCGAGTTGGCCGACGGCGCGGCCCAAGGCGACCTCACTCCCCTGCCTTCTCCCGAAGCTTCCGTCTACAAGGCTCTGGTGGTGGGCGTGCGCGACTACGTCCGAAAAAACCATTTTCCCGGCGCCATTCTGGGCCTGTCTGGCGGCATCGAT
>CAZEOR010000242.1:0-5104 GCA_964513695.1 uncultured Thiobacillus sp. | reverse complement strand
GGAGAGGTGGATGAGCGGTTTAAGTCGCACGCCTGGAAAGCGTGTGTGGGCTAATACCCCACCGCGGGTTCGAATCCCGCCCTCTCCGCCAGATTCTCTATTTTTTTCTGCCAGTTCCCCCTCCAATTCGTCATATTGCCGTGCCTATCAAGGCTCCGGATAATGGCTTCGTCCCGTCCGAACCGAGAGCCCGATGGATTCCCAAGCAGCGCCCGATTTCGAACTCCCCGCCACCGGCGGAAAACTCGTCAAACTCAGTGATTTCAAGGGACGCGGTGTCGTCCTTTATTTTTATCCCAAGGACAGCACGCCCGGCTGTACCACCGAAGGTCAGGATTTCCGCGATCTGCACCCCCTGTTCCAAGCCTTGGGCTGGGACATATTCGGGATTTCCCGTGACAGCGTGAAATCCCACGAGAACTTCAAGGCCAAGCTGGGCATGCCTTTCGACCTTCTGGCCGACACCGACGAAAAAGCGTGCGAGTCGTACGGTGTCATGAAGTTGAAAAACATGTATGGCAAACAGGTGCGCGGCATCGAACGCAGCACCTTCGCCATTGCGCCGGACGGCTCCATCGTACGGGAATGGCGCGGGGTGAAAGTGCCCAACCATGCCCAGGACGTCCTCGAATTCGTGCGTACTTTGGCCTGATTTCCGTCGGCCCAAGACTCGTTCTTCCGCATCCAACCCACAACGGACAATCCCGATGGCGCGCAAAACCGGCAAGAATCAGACCAAGCTGTTCGTACTCGATACCAATGTCCTGCTGCATGATCCCACCTGCCTTTACCGCTTCCAGGAACACGACATCTACTTGCCGATGGCAACCCTGGAGGAGTTGGACCACAACAAGAAGGGCATGTCCGAGGTGGCGCGCAATGCCCGCCAGGTCACCCGTTTCCTGGACGAGATCGTCAGTCCCGCCGAATTGAACATCCAGGATGGCGCGCCCCTGTCTGCGCAGAGCCACAAGGCTGCGACGGGCCGCCTGTTCCTGCAGACCCATCCCATCACCAGCGATGTCACCGCAGTGCTGCCCTACAGCAAGGTGGACAACCAGATCCTGGGGGTGGTGGCCTATCTCAAGGCCCAGCAGCCCGAGCGTCAGGTCATCCTCGTCTCCAAGGACATCAACATGCGCATCAAGGCGCGTGCCCTGGAGATTCCGGCTGAGGACTATTTCAACGACAAGGTGCTGGAAGACACGGATCTGCTTTATTCCGGCGTCATGGAACTGCCCGCGGATTTCTGGGACAAGCACGCCAAGGGCATGGAGAGCTGGCAGAAGGATGGGCGCTCCTTTTACCGGTTGAGCGGCCCCTTGGTGGCCTCCTTCCTGGTCAATCAGTTTCTCTGGCAAGACAGCCCCAATCCGTTCCAGGCGCGGGTGACCGACCTGACCGGCAACACCGCCACCCTGGTCACCATCCGGGATTTCAGCCATCACAAGAACAACGTCTGGGGCATCACCGCTCGTAACCGGGAGCAGAACTTCGCCCTCAATGCCCTGATGGACCCGGACATCGATTTCGTCTCCCTGCTCGGTCAGGCCGGCACCGGAAAAACTCTCCTCACATTGGCGGCGGGCCTGACCCAAATACTGGAGGCCAAGACCTACAGCGAGATCATCATGACCCGGGTCACCGTGCCGGTGGGCGAGGACATCGGTTTCCTGCCGGGCACGGAGGAAGAAAAGATGACCCCCTGGATGGGGGCCCTGGAGGACAACCTGGACGTGCTCAACAAGCCCGACGAGGAGGCCGGCGAGTGGGGCAGGGCGGCGACCCAGGATCTGGTCCGCTCCCGCATCAAGGTGAAATCCCTCAACTTCATGCGCGGCCGCACCTTCATCAACAAGTTCCTGATCATCGACGAGGCGCAGAACCTTACCTCCAAGCAGATGAAGACCCTGATCACACGGGCCGGCCCCGGCACCAAGGTGGTCTGTCTCGGCAACATCGCCCAGATCGATACGCCTTACCTCACTGAAGGCAGTTCCGGCCTGACCTATGTGGTGGATCGTTTCAAGGGCTGGCCCCATTCCGGGCATATCACGCTTGCACGGGGAGAACGCTCGCGCCTGGCGGATCACGCCGCCGGGATTCTGTGACCCATTCAAGATGAGGCTGTGTTATCCGATAAAACACCAGTCTGGAAAAGGTGACGATAGGCTCTCGGGCTTAATACTTGCTTGAGTGATGAGGCTATCCGCCCGGATAATGCTTTGGATTGTGTACTGAAACATGCCGGCCACATGGCCTGGGCATAATTGCCACTTTTGAGTTCGAAAAAACGAGGATATGAAATGCTTACCATGCATCGGATTGGCCTGAGCGCTCTGGTACTGGCCTTGAGCCTGACCCTGGTCGGTTGTGGCGGCAAGAAGGAAGACAAGGCGGCGACCCAGGTTGCTGCCAAGGTGAACGGAGACGAAATCACCGTTCATCAGCTCAATCATGAACTGGCCAAGCTTGGCAACCTCAGTCCCGAGCAGGCCAAGAAAGTGGCCAATCAAGTGCTGAAATCCATGGTCGACCAGCAACTGCTGTTGCAGAAAGCGGTAGAAGACAAGGTGGACCGCGATCCGCAGGTGGTGCAGACCCTGGAAGCCGCGCGCCGCCAGATTCTGGCCCAGGCCTATGTCCAGAAGCTCACCGCCAGTCAGGCCAAGCCTAACGACTCAGAAATCGCTGACTACTACGTCAAGCATCCCGAACTCTTCTCAGAACGGCGTATCTACCGTCTGCAGGAAATCAATGTCCAGGTCACGCCCGCCAATGTGAACGCGGTGAAGGCACAACTGGCGCAGAGCAAGAACCTGAACGATTTCATCCAGTGGCTCAAGGCCCAGAACATCCCGGCCCGTGCCGGCCAGTCCACCAAGACGGCCGAACAACTGCCCCTAGAGATCCTGCCGCGTCTGCATCAGATGAAGGATGGCCAGGCCTTGACGCTCGCCACGGGCAACAGCCTGAATATCGTCGTCATTGCCGGTTCCCAGACCCAGGCCATCAACCAGGAGCAGGCCAAGCCGGTGATCGAGCGATATATCGCCAATACCAAGAAGCGCGAAGCGGCCGAAGCGGAACTCAAAAAACTGAAGGAAAAGGCGAAGGTCGAGTACATGGGCGAATATGCCGAAGCCGGCAAGGAGGCTGCTCCCGCCAAGCCGGCCGCCCAGCCTGCCGTCCAGGCCCAGCCGGAAGCGGCTGCCCCGGCGCCGGCCACGGGTGACCAGGCGATCGACAAGGGCCTGTCAGGCCTCAAGTGACATCCTGGTGCCTTGTATCGCCCACGCACTTCCAATCGCACGCTCCGGCCCGGAGATGGGTTGGAAGTCGAGGGCATTGGCATTCGTGGACATGCATGCCAACCCCGCCGCCATGACGATGCCTGATATCCGCATTCTTTCGCGGGTGCTGCCGTTTGCGGCCTACATGCTTTTCCTCGCCATCGAGGGGGGCATTGGCATGCTACTGCCGGATTTCGATCCGCGTATACTCTATCCGGTCAAAGTCGGCGCAGTCGCACTCCTGCTCTGGTTTTACCGCGCCCAATATGTTGAGCTGTTCGTCCGTCCCGATATCCGCTGGGTCGGCTTGATTTCTCCGGCCGTGGGCGCCCTGGTCTTTGTGCTCTGGATCAACCTGGACGGTGACTGGCTCGATATGGGTGGCGGCACCGGCTTTTCGCCCATCGACGATGCGGGAGGTATCCGCTGGGAACTCGCCCTGCCGCGTCTGTTTGGAGCAGCCCTGGTGGTGCCCGTGATGGAAGAGTTGTTCTGGCGCTCATTTCTCCTGCGCTGGATCGACAGGCACGATTTCCTGGCCATGGAACCAGCCCGGCTGACCCTGCGGGCCATTCTCATCGCCAGCGTGCTGTTCGGGCTGGAGCACACGCTCTGGTTCGCCGGCATCATCGCTGGCCTGGCCTATGCCTGGCTCTACCGCGCCAGCGGCACCTTGTGGGCACCAATCATGGCCCATGCCGTCACCAATCTGATGTTGGGTGTCTGGGTGCTGCAAACCGGATCGTGGAATTTCTGGTGATGAACGCGCGCGCGCTCCTCTTCATCGTGCTGATGCTGCCTGGTCTGGTCCGGGCTGTTGATGGCGATACATTCAGGCCGGTGGTGACTTACGGATACAGCTACGACAGCAATCTTTTTCGTCTCGAGAACGATTTTGCGGCGTTGCTTTACGGCATAGACACGGCCATCCACAGCGATACTTTCCAGCGCCTTGGTGTGGGTTTCGACCTGGACTGGAAACAAGGGCGGCAGCGGGTGGTGGCCAAGGTGCTGGGCAGCAAGACGCGCTTCGATCGTTATAGTCTGCTGGATTACACCGGTGAGGACCTCAACCTGGAATGGCAATGGCAGTTGGGCAATTACTGGTCAGGCCGGGCTGGCGCCAGCCGGGCCAAGTCTCTGGGGACTTTCCGGGAAGTGACCGGGCTGGTTTCCAATACCCGTTCCGACGAAAACCTGTTCTTTGATGCCAATTACCGTATCCACCCCCGCTGGCAGGCCAGCCTACGGCTCAATTCGCGCAGTTATACCTACAGTGCGGCGGGTCAACGAACCAGCAACAATGACACCGATGCTTGGACGGCAGGGGTTTACTATCTTGGCAACACCCTGCAACGCATCGGCGTGGAATTCCGGGACAGTGAAATAAACTATCCCAATCGGGCCGTCACCCCTATTCTGGATACCGACTATCAGGACCGAAGTTTCAATCTGGTGGCGAACTGGGTGGCTACTGGCAAGAGCAGCATGAATGTCCGCATCGGCCGTGTGGAACGGAAAAACAAACATCTTCCCACCCAGGATTATTCCGGCATGAACTGGCGCGTGGACGGAAACTGGGGCATTTCCGGCAAGAGCTTGCTTGGCGCTTCCCTGTATCGTGAGGTGAGAAATACCGAATATGCCACCTCAAATCACGCACTGGCGTCGGGTGGGAGTCTCAATTTCATCTGGCAGGTTATGCCCAAGACACGTTTGCAAGCGTCCATCAGCCAGGAAGATCTCGAATACGACAATATTGCCCGACAGGACAAAATCAAGACAGCGACACTCGCCGCCGTCTATGAGCC
>CAZEOR010000241.1:0-5131 GCA_964513695.1 uncultured Thiobacillus sp. | reverse complement strand
GATCTTTCCGTGGACGGCATTCTCAAGGAAATCGAGACTGGCGAAGTGGATTGGAGCACCCTCCAGATAGGGACTGAATACACCCAGCCTGTAGTACGTCTAGTCAATGCCTTGCTGGCTGAAGCCGTCAAGCGTGGCGCATCGGACGTACACTTCGAACCGGAAGCTGCATTCCTGCGGATACGCTATCGCATCGATGGCGTGCTTGAGCCTATCCGCAGCCTGCACCGAAAATATTGGCCCGCCATTTCAGTGCGGCTCAAAGTCATTTCCGGCATGAACATCGCGGAATCCCGCGCACCCCAAGACGGGCGCCTCTCATTGACCCTGTATGGTCGCAGCATTGATTTCCGGGTTTCCAGCCTGCCGACACTACATGGCGAAAACATCGTGTTACGGGTTCTGGACCGGGAAAAGTCCATCATCCCCCTGGATCGAATGGGCCTGTCTCAAGATACGTTGAACCGCCTCCTGCAAGCCATCGCCCGGCCCGAGGGTTTGGTCATCGTCACAGGCCCGACCGGCTCGGGCAAGACAACTACCCTTTACTCCCTGCTGTCCCATCTCAATCGGGAAGAGGTCAATATCATGACCCTCGAAGATCCGGTGGAGTATCCCCATCCATTGATTCGCCAGACCTCCCTCACTGAACTTTCCAAGGTGGATTTCGCTGGCGGGGTAAGGGCCATCATGCGGCAGGATCCGGATATCGTCCTGGTTGGGGAAATTCGAGACCGCGAAGCGGCCGAGATGGCGTTTCGAGCGGCCATGACCGGCCATCTCGTATTTACCACCCTGCATACCCATTCCGTTTTGGGAGTTTTCCCTCGCCTGATCGATATGGGGATCCGCCCTTCCATCCTGGCTGGGAACGTGGTGGCGGTGATCGCCCAGCGCCTGATACGAAGGCTATGTCCCCATTGCAAGCGGGCATACATTCCGAAAGAGGATGAACTCGCACTCCTCGACCATCACTCGCCAGCCAAGATATTCAAAGCCAGGGGCTGTATCCACTGCGCATACAAAGGCTATCGCGGTCGCCTCCCCCTGATGGAACTACTGCTCATGGACGAAGACCTGGATGAAGCCATCCTAAGGGGCGCAACCCCGCGGGAACTGGCAGACATGGCATCGCAAAGGGGCTGGAAACGACTGGCAGAGGATGGCCTCGACCGTGTACGGAGCGGGGATACCTCCTTGGCAGAAATCAAACGCGTCGTAGACATGGCCAGACGATAATGCCGCGTTTCCGCTACCGCGCCGCAGATACCCAAGGCAACAGAGTCCAGGGAGAACTCTCGGCCATCAACGACATCGACCTGGATCTACGTCTGCGCCGTATGGGCATCACCCTGATCCGGGCACGCCTGGCATCGCGGGAGGGATTCTTCAACCGTTGGCATGCCAGCCGACGCGACTTGATCAGTTTCTGTTTTCACATGCAGCAAATCGCCCGAGCCAATGCTCCTCTCTTAGACGGCCTGAAGGATCTGATCGATAGCTCGGAAAACTCCCGTTTTCGAGATCTGCTCACCTTGGTAGCCGATGATCTTGAAGGCGGCAAGCTGCTCTCAGAAGCGTTGGCCACACATCCAAGCGTATTCGATCGGGTCTTCATCGCCTTAGTCCGAGCAGCGGAAAGAAGCGACCAGATGGAAACCGTGTTCGTCCGGCTCGAATCCCGTCTCAAACAACAGGATGAACTCCATACCGAGTTCACACGCCTGCTTATCTACCCTAGCCTGGCTGCCGTGGCGGTGTTTGGAGCGGCAGCCGTCCTCCTGTTCTACCTGACACCCAAATTGGCCCTTCTGGTGGCCAGCCTCAACCTTCCCATGCCAGCCACCACCCATGCCCTCATCGTCATTTCCGGACTGGCCCGGAGCCATCTGCTCTGGCTGATACTTGTCCCGGGCTTGGCTGGCGTGGCTATGGCCTTCTTTTTACGCAAATCACCGCGTTTGGCGGAACATCTTGATGGTGCGCTATTAAAATTACCCATCCTCGGATCCGCCCTGCGCAAGCGCATCCTGGCCCGCGTTGTCGGCCTGCTGGCCCTGCTGTTGCAATCGGGCGTAGGACTGCTTGATGCCCTGCAGGCCTGCGCGGAAAGCGCCAACAACCGAGTGATCCGACGCAAGCTTCTGGCCGCCACCCACCTCATTGCCAGCGGGAGCGGTGTCAGTGACAGCCTCTCCCAACAGGCCCTATTTCCTCCCTTGGTACTGCGTATGCTCCACACCGGCGAGGCCAACTGCGCGTTGGCCGAAGCCCTGGAAAACGTGGCCTGGTTTTTTGAGCGCGACTCCAAGGAAACCATCACCCGTTCGCTAAAACTGCTGGAACCGGGATTGGCTGCTTTACTCGGCCTGATGCTCGCCATCCTGCTGCTTTCCGTATTTCTGCCCGTATACCAGATCATCGGGGAACTGCCCCTATGAAGCTCAACCCGTTGAGCCTCAATCCACGCATGCTTCTCTACCTGTCGGCGGCGGGAGCCAGTTGCGCCGTATACCGGCATGGCAATCTTGGCCTGGTCCAAAACCTGCCGGTCGGCGAGGAAGGCTGGGAGTCCTTCAACAGCTTGTTGATCGAACATCCGCACATGCCCGTCGCGATCGCTGTGGATACTGTGGATGAACTGTACCGACAGGATCTTCTGCCCCGTGTCCATGGGCCTGACCGGCGCGAGATGACCGAGCGCCGTCTGCGACAGATGATTCATCACTCACCTTACCGGGCCGCATTGCGCCAAGGATCGCTCAAGGACGACTCCCATCGCGATCGTTACCTAATGATGGGACTCACCAATCAAGAAATCATTCGCCCCTGGCTGGACATCGTCCATGTTCGCGAAACGCATCTGGTCGGCATCTGGTTGTTGCCCGCCTTGTCCATCCCTCTTGCCCAGAAGTTCAGACTGAAAAGAACCCGTCTGTTGCTGGTTTCTGAACAGACCGGCGGTTTGCGCCTGACCTACCTGGAAGATGGTGAATTACGTTTCTCCCGACTGGCGCCCGTGGACAACGACCAATATGACAATCCTCTGGAAAGTTATGCCGAGGAAATCGAACGCACGCGCCAGGCCCTGGTGGGTCAACGCCTGCTAGCGCGTGGCGAGCCATTGCGCACAGTATTGCTCGACCCACTCAACACGCTGTCCGGATTGCATGCCTTTCTACCCGCGTCCGCGGGTTTTCAGTGTGAGAGCATCCAGCGCGCCCAGTTGATCGAGGCACTGGATTTACCCCCCTCCCAACTTGCGGAATCCGCAGATGCCCTCTATCTGCGCCTTTTGCCGAATGCGCCTGCCAGCGCGAACCTGATGACACAGGTACAAAGGGAAGAGTCTCACGTGCGCTGGTGGAGCAGAGGACTGCGCTTTGTTGCCACCGCATGGCTGGGACTTTCCTTGCTGGCCTGCATTGGTTTGATACTGGATGCCTGGAGGTTGGAGCGTCAATCCCACAAGCTACAGCAATCAACTCGTGACCTGCTGAACAAAGAGGCGAAATTACTGGCCGATGCCGGCGGAAAAGACATCATCCATCAACGCCTGGGCGCCATACATGCCTGGCATGCCGTCAATTCGCGGGACAAATCGCCCGTTTCTCAATTCAAATCCGTACTTGACGACTCATCCAAGGCAGGACAAGTCCTGATACGCCGTATGGATTGGTTGGCCGACAACCAGAGCCGGGCTTCATCGCTAATGATAGAGGGCGAAATTTCTCCCTTTGATGGCAACTTTGATGCAGCGCATCGCCGTATCGAACATTTGCGCAATCTGATCCAACAAAGTCTGTCTCCGGAAGCCCGCGTCTATGTCGGCCTCTGGCCGCTGGACGCCTCGCCGGAACGTGGATTGGAGGGGGAATTCGGCCACAGCCGGCTCAGTGCACGCTTCCGGATCGAGACGAGAGAAAGACCGTGAGACTCTCCTTGCTCAAAATTCAATTGCGAATTCCTGCTCTCATACTGGCGGGTGCGCTCATTCTGGGCATTGGCCTGTTAGCCTGGGGACTTGCCATTCATGCCGCGAGCGATGCCAACTTGCTCACAGAGACTGCACAAGAATCCAACGCGGCCCGTTCCGCCCGCGAAGCTCCCGGCAAAGTGCAAGCCAGCAAGGAAGAAACCGGGATATACCAGCAAATAAAACGTAGCGGCTTTCTCGGACCGGAGCAACGAACCGGCTGGATCACCGCATTGGGGCAAGCCCAGACCTCATTGAAACTGGATAGTTTGTCCTGGCGGCTTGCTCCCCGTATCGCCAGCTCACTTGCACCGGGCTTATGGTCCACCGCTATGGACATTTCAGTCAGCCGTGTCGATACAGCGGGACTGGAATCCCTGCTCGACCATCTGAGGGCTAACTCTCCAGGCCGCTTCACGCTGGAGCGCTGTTCGCTCATGCTCAATCCGGATGGACATGCCGGTCAGGCTGAATGCCGTTTGAACTGGTGGACTTGGGAAGATGCATCGCCGCGCCGCTGATCATCCTGAGTCGGGCCTATCATATGGCCACGGCTTTACCCTTATCGAATTGGCCATCGTCCTGTTTATAGTGACCTTGTTGCTGGGTGGCGTACTCACGCCGTTGGGCCAGCAGATTGCCGAACGCCAAGGCAGCGAAACCCGGCGCACGATGGAAATCGCGCGTAGCGCCTTGGTGGGATATGCAATAGGCCATCGAGACAGCGCCCAGCCCGGCCATCTACCCTGCCCGGACATGCGCTCCGCCGGCCCTGCGGGAACAGCCAATGATGGCCGGGAGGACCGCCATCCCGATGGCCGCTGTGTCGTACAGACAGGAAATTTGCCTTGGCATACCCTTGGTCTGGCTGAGAGCGACGCCTGGGGCAACCGACTTGGCTATGCAGTAGCTCCCAACTGGAGCAGCCCCCTTGCGCACCCGCACGCACCGCTCCAGGTCTGCCAGGATATTCGCTGTGAACAGCCCATGGCCGCCGCCGCCGTCCTCATATCCCATGGCCGTAATGGTTTCGGCGCTTTCAACGCCAGTGGGGGAATTAACCTAGCCCCAAGCAATGGAGAGGAATTAGAGAACACCAATGGTGACAACCGTTTCGTCATGCATGCTCCGCGGGCAGCGGATCGGCCCGGCGGC
>CAZEOR010000240.1:0-5158 GCA_964513695.1 uncultured Thiobacillus sp. | reverse complement strand
GCCGGGCCTGGGCAAGGAGCGGCATCTGGATGAGGCGCCGGGCGGGGGCGCCCAGCTTCACCAGCTTCATGCCATGGCGGTAGATCTCCAGCAGGGCGGAGAGCAGGGCGAACTGCTTCTCCGGCGAGGAGAAACTGTCGATCTCGTCGGTGGCCGCCTGTTGCAGCAGGCCTTCCTTGATGAGGCCGGCGGATTCCAGAGTCCAGCGCTGCTCGCTGGACAGGGCCTCGACGCCCACCAGGTTGACGATGCGCTGCAACTCCTCGGAGGCGGCCAAGAGGTCCAGGGCCTCGCCCCGGGCGGCTTCCCAGCCCGGATCCACGTTCTCGGCCCACCATTTTGCGGCGGAGGGCACGTAGCCGGAGAAGCTCTCCAGCCAGTCCACGGCCGGGTAGTGGCGGGCGTCCGCCAGTTCCTTGGAGAGCCCCCAGAAGGTCTGGATGATTTCCTTGGTGTGGCTGGTGACCGGCTCGGAGAAGTCGCCACCGGGAGGCGAAACCGCGCCGATCAGGGTGACGGAACCATGGCCGCCGTTGAGCGTTTCGACCCGGCCGGCACGTTCGTAGAAGGCCGCAAGCCGGGAACCCAGGTAGGCGGGATAGCCCTCTTCCACCGGCATCTGGCCCAGGCGGCCAGCGACTTCCCGCAGAGCCTCGGCCCAGCGGCTGGTGGAGTCGGCCACCATCACCACGTCGTAGCCCTGGTCACGGAAATATTCGGCCAGGGTGATGCCCACGTAGATGGAAGCTTCCCGCGCCACCACCGGCATGTTGGAGGTGTTGGCCACCAGCAGGGTGCGCTCCATGAGCGGGCGGCCGGTGTGGGGGTCCTTCAGCTCAGGCATGAATTCCAGCACATCGGTGAGCTCGTTACCGCGCTCGCCGCAACCCACGTAGATGACGATCTCGGCGTTGCACCAGCGGGCGATCTGCTGCTGAAGCATGGTCTTGCCGGCGCCGAAGGGGCCGGGGATGGCCGCCTTGCCGCCCTTCAGCAGGGGATAGAAGGTATCCAGGATGCGCTGCCCGGTGATCAGAGGCTTCACCGCGTGGTCACGCCGCCTGAACGGGCGGGGAATGCGCACCGGCCAGCGATGGAACAGATGCAGTTTCTCGATGCGGCCATCGGCCAGCTTCACGCGACCGATGACTTCTTCCACCGTGTAATCGCCCTCGGGCGCCAACTCCATGAGTTCGCCATGGATCAGGGGCGGCACCAGGATGCGGTGCTGAATGGATTCGGTTTCCTGCACCGTGCCCAATATGTCGCCGCCAACCACGGCGGTTTCCGCGCGGTGCTGGGGGTTCGGCACGAAATGCCAGCGTTGGTCCCGGGGCAGGGAAGGGACAGCGACACCCCGGGCGATGCGGTCGCCGCTCTGTTCCCAGACCGCGTTCAATGGCCGTTGCACGCCATCGAAGATGGCATTGAGCAGACCCGGGCCGAGTTCCACCGACAAGGGCCAGCCGAGGCCTTCCGCCACTTCGCCGGGCCGCAACCCGGCCGTGTCTTCATAAAGCTGCGCCAGAGCGGTATCGCCGTCCCGGCCGATCACCTCGCCCACCAGGCCGATTTGCCCCACCCGCACCTGTTCGCCGAGAACGGCGTCCGCCAGTTGCAGTTTGACCAGGGGGCCGTTGATTTCAAGAATTTTGCCCATGTTTGGCTTTCAAAACTTCAGTACGGGTTATCCATGCACCAGGGTGCCCAGGTCCGGCGCGCTTGCGAACAGGCGCTCCATTGCGACGCGGGACAGCTCATCGGCCAAGCGGGCCTGGCGGGCTTCGAAAGTCTGGTTCAGTTGCGCCCGGTTATCGGCCAGACGGACTTTCAAGCCACCTTCGCTGAGCATGCCGTGGGCGGCCAGATCGACTTTCCTGCCTGGCGCGGCGCGTGCAGTCATTTTTGTCCAGACCGGCGCAACCCGCGCTTCATCGGCGGCGCGCAGTTCCGCCACCAGAGCACCGCTAGGCAAGGCCTGGACCGCAGCCGCCAACCATTGCTCCAACACCGCCAGATAGGCTTCGTCGTCGTTCACCAACTCCTGGAATGCCAGCTTCACGCCGGCCAGGGCTGCCTCGGTCAGCGCCCAGCGCAGACGGTCCAGTTCGGCGGCCAGCCGGGTTTCCGCTGCCTGGGTATGACGACGCACCAGACGCTCGGCTTCCGCCTTGGCCGCCAGCACTTCGCGGTCCTCGGCGAGCTTAAGCCGTTCGGTCGACTCGTTCAGGATGCGGGCCTTGGCCGATTCCGCATTCTGGCGCTGTTCCCGCGCCAGGGTCTCGGCCTGACGGATCAACGCCTGTTCGAGTTGGGTTACTTGTACATCCGCTTCCATGTTCATCTCCCGTCAGGCGCCGAACTTTCGTCCCACGCCCGACGTCTACTCATTTCAATGCTTCCGGTCCCAGGACTGCCCGCACCACCTCGTCAACCGCCGGGGCGTAATCATGGGGAGTCGAAAGAGATGGCAGTTCGGTCACCACGATACGCCCGCCTTCGTTGCGCAGGCGATTCAACCAGTGGCCGCCGGCGTGAGCCAGACGGGATTCCAAGAGAACCAGAGCCTCGCTACCGTCCTTGACCAACTGGCCGAGCACTTCCTCGACCTTGGCCGCATCGGCGTCGGGATGAATCTCGGCGCCGATCAGGCTGAAGCCTTCGGTCAGGCCCGCGCTGCCCAGAACCACCAGACGGCCGCTGGCCAGGGGTTTATCGGCATCGGCCTTCACGCTTGACTCCTTAGAGCTTGCCCAGAAGCAGAATGGACATGACCAGACCGTAAATCGCGATACCTTCGGCCAAGCCCATGTAGATCAGCGTGCGGCCGAACATTTCGGGTTTCTCTGCGATCACGGCCAGGGCGGCTGCGCCGACCGGCCCGAGAGCGATACCGGCGCCAATGGCGGCCAAACCCGTAGGCAGGCCGATACCGATCAGAGCCAGGCCGACGGCCATGGAAATGCCGCTACCACCGGTAGCCGCCACTTCCTGGGCCATGACGTCCTGCACGCCCATATAGAGGAATCCGGCCATGGCCAGACCGAACACCAGGAAATTCCCCAGCACCCCCCCTTTCAGCCAACGCGGTGAAGGTAGGCGGCTCGGCTTCATCTCCAGCCATACGCCCGCCGCGATGGTGGCGGCCACGGAAAATCCCATCAGTGCAATCAGCCAGCTCATTTTTTTCTCCTAAAGATCAAGAACAATCCAACTCAACGTTTACTTCACGCCCACCAGTTTCAGGGGCACAAATTCCGTCCCATCCCCGCTGAAGAAGCGGGAGAAGCCTTCGTAATACATCAGACGCAAGGCCTGGATGGCGACGATGCCGCCTTCCAGCACGATGATCACCACGTTGCCCAGGACGATGGTCAGCCAGTGCCCGGCCGTACCCATGCCGTTGGCGAGGGTGAACACCGCCAGGGCCAGGGCAACGTGGTTCAGGCTGAAAGCAGCGACCCGCATGAAGGAGAGGGTGTTGGCGAACAAATTGATGCCGGTTTCCAGAGTCTCGATGGAGGTCACCAGGATGCGTTCTCCCAGCCCCGCATGGGTCTCGATCCACTTGTAGATGGCGACGATGGTGATGCCGATGATGGCCAGCATCCAGGACGGGGTGGCCAGATCGGCCCCACCTGCCATGCTCACCACGCCGCCAACGGCGCCCAGGTAGAAAAGCAGACCCGCCAGGCCGGTGGAATCGAACAAGGCTTCTTCCACATGTCCGGCCGTGTACTTGTTGCGAGCGTTCACCAGCAGAGTCAGCACGATGAAGCCCACGCCGAAGGACACTGCCAGGGTCAGCATCTGGGTAGGATGGTGCAGGGGCGACATCCAGACCGGATGGATCACGTCTTCGTAGCCGAAGATACTGCCGTAGAGCAGGCCGAACAGCATGGAAACCGCACCTGCTGCGATACCGATCCAGGCGACCTTGCCCATTTTCTTGAGCAAAGCCAGGGCCAGGATCAGGATCACGCCGCCATGGCCGATGTCTCCGAACATGGCGCCGAACAGGAGCAGGTAAGTGAAGGCGAACGGCAGGGTGGGATCGAATTCGCCATAACGCGGCACGCCGTAACTCTTGACCAGGGGTACGAAGGGCATGAGCCAACTCGGATAACGCACCAGGGAAGGAACCTGGTCAGCCTCTTCAGCCTTTGGCTCCTCAATGTCCAGCCAGTAGCGGCCATGGAAACGTGTTTCCAGGGAAGATTTCAATTCATCCACGCGGCGCCGGGGAATCCAGCCTGACAGGCCGGCCAAACCGCCTCGCCCACGCACACCGGCCAGGGAAGCTTCCGCCAGGGGACGGCCCAGGGCCACGCGCAGACGTGCCTCCTCCAGGCCGGAACGGTATTGGCCGCGCAAGGTATCCATGGCGGCGCATTCCCGTACGTTGAGTTCCTCCACCCGCTTGCGTTCCTCTGCCAGCCAGGCTCGCGCAGCTTGCGGATGGGTACGTAATTCCTGGGGTACAGGCAGTTCGCGCCAGCCGGCCTGGGACAGCAGGCCGCGGACCTCGTCCTGACGGTCACGTGGACCAGCGATGACGGCGTAGGCCTGATCGCCGATCTGGTCGAAGGTGGAAACCAGGGAACCGGTCATGGTGAGCGCCTCGCCGACACGCTTGACACTCGCCGCCGGCAGACTGCCAATATTCACGGCCAGCAAGCCATCCGTTCGCAGCAACTGGGCCAGATCCACATTCAGGCGTTCCAGTTTGCCGAGAGTTTCTTCCAGAGCATCCAGGTGACGGACTTCTTCCTGTATGCGGGACTCGCCCTCATGGGCAGACAGACAGGCGTTCCAGACCCCCTTGAGCCAGACATTGAGTTCGTTCAGATCAGCCAGGGTGGGAGCGGCAGCGCCTGCCGGAATGACCAGATCGCCGATATTGCCGCATCGCTCCACAAGTTTGGAGACACGGGACTCGGCGTCCAGCCAAGCCTCACGATAGGCTTCTGCGGGTGACTCGCTCAGGGCCGCCGGGGCATAGGGCGCCGGACTGAAGATGCCGAAGCGGGCCAGTTCCAGGGCAGCGTCGGGCGCTTCGGAAGCCAGCATGAGCAAGCGGATTCTGACTAGAGGTTCGGCGCGGAACATCACGCATTCCCTTCAGAAGGCTGGTACATGGCCAAACGGATGTCGGCCA
>CAZEOR010000239.1:0-5163 GCA_964513695.1 uncultured Thiobacillus sp. | reverse complement strand
TGCGGATGATCCACTCGCGGGTCTCGTGGATGTTCTTGCCGGTGGACAGGTCCATGACCGTGTCGCCGCCCCAGCGGATGGACCAGGTCATCTTGTCCACTTCCTCGTTGATGGAGGAGCCCAGGGCGGAATTGCCGATATTGGCGTTGATCTTCACCAGGAAATTGCGGCCGATGATCATGGGCTCAGTTTCCGGGTGGTTGATGTTGCAGGGGATGATGGCCCGGCCCCGGGCGATTTCCGCGCGCACGAATTCGGGGGTGATCTCCTCGGGAATGGAGGCGCCGAAGTTCTGGCCCGGGTGCTGGCGGCCCATGAGCTTGGCCAGTTTTTCGCCTTGCGGGCCGGATTTGCGCAGGTTTTCCAGATATTCCTGGCGGCGCATGTTTTCGCGGATGGCGACGTATTCCATTTCCGGGGTGATGATGCCTTTGCGGGCGTAGTGCATCTGGCTGACGTTCATCCCGGATTTCGCCCGGCGCGGCTGCCGGTGCAGGCCGGGGAAGCGCAGGCGCGCCAGGTCGGCGATGTCGGCGCGGCTACGGCCGTATTCGGAGGACAGGCCGGGCAGCACCTCGGTGTCGCCGCGTTCCTCGATCCAGTTCTGGCGTAAGGCGGGCAGGCCCTGGCGGATGTCGATCTTCGCCGCCGGGTCGGTGTAGGGGCCGGAGCAGTCGTAGACGTAGATGGGCGGGTTCTTCTCGCCACCCATGGCCGTGGGCGTGTCGGCCTGACTGATTTCCCGCATGGGCACCTGGATGTCGGGGCGGGAGCCCTGCACGTAGACCTTGCGTGAATTCGGCAGGGGCTGGATGGCGGCCTCATCCACATGGGCGGTGGCGGCAAGGAATGGGGAGGTTTTGGGAAGTGCGGCGTTCATGATGGCGCTCCAGGTGTTCGGGAAAAAATAGGGAGCGCGCTTGCTGGGAGGACGCTTCCCTACGCCGGAATGATCCGGATCAGGTTCCAAGGGTGTGATCTCAGCCGTGCAAGATGGTTGTTACGGCACCCCTAACGTGGGCGGGAAACTAGCCCAAACAAGGGCTTATTACAAGCGCGCGGCGGATAGGGGATTGCCGGGGCGCGCCTTTCGTCGAGTCGGGCCGGTAACAGCCTGTAACACTCCCTTACCTCTTGGAAACCGGTCCGGAACAGGGGCTGCATAAGCTGGAAGCGTAGTCCAACCAGGAGTCAAACATGAAAACCAAACTGATCGCTTCCATCCTGATGTTGTCCGGCATGACCGCCTTCGGCGAGGCCGCCCTGGCCTCCGACCAGGCGGCCGGCGCGATCATTGGCGCCGGCACCGGTGCCCTCATCGGCCATTCCATCGACCGGGGCGACGGCGCCGTGGTGGGCGGCATCATCGGCGCGATCCTGGGCGCGGCCATTGCCGACGATGACGATGACTACAACCGCCATCGTGTGGTTGTGCGCCAGCCTCCCCGTTACTACGGCCCGCCCCCGGTCGTCGTGTACGAAGCGCCCCGTGTGCGCTACATGCCACAGCCTGTGTTTGTGGAAAGCCGCCCTGTGCCCTATGTCTGGCGCTATGAACGCCATGATTGGCGGGACGGACGCTGGGATCGGGACCATGACCGCGGGTATGACGGTTATCGCGGTCACCGGGGCTGGTGATCCGTGTCCGGTGTTGGGCGAGGTTTTTCTCCCTGTGCGCTGCACCAACGGGGCCAGGGCATAGTCCCCCGACTTGATGGGCGCACCTTCCCGGATGTGCCGTCGGCGCCCGCTGACGCCTTGTCCCCTGCCACCCAGACCGGGGCATTGGCCGTCGGCAATCCGGGCCGGGTGAAATCCCGGCCAGTCCGCATGGCTGCATGACCAGCGGGACGTGCTGAGTTCGACGCAAGCCGCTCGCGCCTCCGGCGGCGGTCGTCCCATGGTCTGCCTCATCTGTTCGCCCTGATCCTGCTCATCGCCTACACTCCCTGTGACAACCAATCGTTCGGTGGCGCGCTGACTGCTTCCTCATGGTTGTTCCCGCGCTTTTCGCGCGGGTTCTGTTGCGCCTCCGAACCCGTAATGGGAGTGTTCCGTGCGTTGGATCGTGATGTTGTTTGCAGCGCTTGTGCTGGCCGCCTGCAAGGAAGAGGCGCCACCCGGCTGGCAAGGTTATGTGGAAGGCGAGTACGTGCGCGTGGCCTCGCCGGTGGCGGGCACATTGCAGGAACTCAAAGCGGAACGTGGCCAGACGCTGGTGAAGGGCGCCCCGTTGTTCGTTCTGGAGCAGGAAAACGAGGCGGCGGCACGGCGCGAAGCAGAACAGCGCGTGCAGCAAGCCGATGCCCGGCTGGCGAATCTGGAGAAGGGCAGGCGTCCGGACGAGCTCGCCGCCATCGAAGCCCAGCAGGCCCAGGCGAAAGCGGCCCTGGAACTGTCCCGAGCCAACCTGGCGCGTCAGGAAAAACTGGTCGGGGCCGGCTTCGTCAGCCATGCCGTGCTGGACGAGGCGCGCACTGCGGTGGAACGGGATACGGCGCGGCTGAATGAACTCGCCGCCCAGCTCAAGGTGGCCCGGCTGGCCTCGCGGCCGGATGAAATCAGCGCTGCCCGGGCGGATGCGCAGGCGACCCGTGCCGCGTTGTCCCAGGCCCAGTGGCGCTTGGCCCAGAAGGCGGTCCCCGCTCCGGTGGCGGGCACTGTGCAGGATCGTCTCTACCTGCCCGGCGAATTCGTCCCGGCGGGTAATCCGGTGGTGGTGCTGCTGCCGCAGGAAAACATCAAGCTGCGCTTTTTCGTGGGCGAACCTGAGCTGGCCAAGATCAAGCTTGGGCAGGCGTTGCGCGCCCATTGCGACGGCTGCGGCGCGGATATCGCCGCGACCGTGCGCTTCGTCTCCACCCAGGTGGAGTACACCCCGCCGGTCATCTATAGCCGAGAGAACCGGACCAAGCTGGTCTATCTGGTGGAAGCCGGGGTGTCTGTCCAGGATGCCGCCCGGCTGCATGTCGGCCTGCCCGTCGAGGTGCGCCTGCCGTGAGTGGCAGCCTTGATGGAAGCAGAGGCGGCGCGGATACCCTGGCCATCGATGTCCAGGGTCTGACCAAGAGCTTTTCCGGCCGCCGGGTGGTGGACAGCATCGACCTTTCGGTCAAGGAAGGGGAAATTTTCGGCTTCCTGGGCCCCAACGGCAGCGGCAAGACCACCACGATCCGCATGCTGTGCGGCCTCCTTACCCCCGACGCGGGCCAGGGCACCTGCCTTGGCCTGGACGTGATCCGCCGCACCGACGAAATCAAGCGCCAGGTCGGCTACATGACCCAGCGTTTTTCGCTCTACGAGGATCTCAGCATCCGCGAGAACCTGGATTTCATCGCCCGCATGTACGGCATGCCCGACCGCCGCCGGGCGGTGGCCCACGCCCTGGATCGCCTGGGTCTCAATGACCGTAGCGAGCAACTGGCCGGCGCTCTGTCCGGCGGCTGGAAGCAGCGCCTGGCCCTGGCGGCCTGCATGCTGCATGAGCCCAGATTGCTGTTGCTGGACGAGCCCACGGCCGGGGTCGATCCCAAGGCGCGGCGCGACTTCTGGGCTGAAATCCACAAGCTGGCCGGCGAGGGCATCACCGTGCTGGTGTCCACCCATTACATGGATGAAGCCGAGCGCTGCCACCAACTCGCCTACATCGCCTACGGTAAATTGCTGACCACCGGCACACCGGCCGAGGTGCTGGCCCGCTCGGGGCTGGCGACCTGGCGGGTGGAAGGTGACGATCTCTATGCCCTGGCGGACCGGCTGCGCGGCCTGCCGGGCGTGAGCCAGGTGGTGCCCTTCGGCAACGTGCTCCACGTCAGCGGCGACGACGCCGAACGGCTCGCCGCCAGCACCGCCCAACTGCGCGCCGATCCACGCTGGCGTTGGTCGCCCTCCGAGCCAAGTCTGGAGGATGTGTTCATCCAGTTGATGGATACGGCCAAGGACAACTATCAATGAACGCCTTCTCCTTCACTCGTTTCATCGCCGTGGTGGTCAAGGAATTCATCCAGATGCGCCGCGACCGGCTCACCTTCGGCATGTTGGTGGGCATCCCGATGATGCAGTTGATGCTGTTCGGGTTTGCCATCAACTCGGACCCAAAGCATCTGCCCACCGCCTTGCGGGTCGCCGACGAAAGCGTGTTCGCCCGCAGTCTGGTCACCGCTCTGGAGAACAGCGACTATTTCCGCATCGTCAAACGCGCGGCCAGCGAAAGCGAGGCCGCCAGGATGCTGCAACAGGGCAACATCCAGTTCGTGGTGACCGTGCCGGAGGATTTTTCCCGCAAGCTGCAGCGGGGCGAGCGCCCGGTGCTGCTGGTGGAAGCCGATGCCAGCGATCCGGTGGCTACCGGCAACGCCATCGCCGTGCTCGCCAATCTCAACATCAGCGGTTTGGACCACGACCTCCATGGACCGCTTGCCCGTTTGAAAAGCCAGGGCGCGCCGTTCGAGGTGCGCGTGCATCGCCTCTACAACCCGGAAGGCATCACCCAGTACAACATCGTCCCCGGGCTGATGGGGGTGATCCTGACCATGACCATGGTGATGGGCACTGGCCTGGCCATGACACGGGAGCGGGAGCGGGGCACCATCGAAAACCTGCTGGCCACTCCCGTGAAACCGTTGGAAGTCACCCTGGGCAAGATCGTGCCCAATATCCTGGTGGGCTACATCCAGGTCGGTCTGATCCTGATGGCCGCCCATTTCGTTTTTCAGGTGCCCATGCTCGGCAGCCTGCCCCTGCTGCTGGCCTGCGTCCTGGCCTTCGTGTTCGCCAACCTGGCGGTGGGCTTCACCTTCTCCACCCTGGCTCGCAACCAGATGCAGGCCATGCAGATGACCATGTTCTTCTTTCTGCCCAACATGCTTTTGTCCGGCTTCATGTTCCCGTTCCGGGGCATGCCCGGCTGGGCGCAGAACATCGGCGAGGCGCTGCCCCTGACCCACTTCCTGCGCATCGTGCGCGGCATCCTGCTCAAGGGAAACGGCCTGCCGGAAATCCTCCCGGAACTGTGGCCCATGCTGGCCTTCCTGCTGGCCGCCCTGACGCTGGCGCAGCTACGCTACCGGCGCACGCTGGATTGAACCTGGGTTGATCCTGGATTGATCCGATTGCAAAGCCGGCGCCAAGCTGCGCGCGAACCTCAGTCATTGGCCGATTATT
>CAZEOR010000238.1:0-5186 GCA_964513695.1 uncultured Thiobacillus sp. | reverse complement strand
CCGGGAATCGCTCCACGACCGGTTCAGCCGATCACGGCCCGCGGAAGATGAAATACACCGCCCCCATCAGGCAGCACCCTGCCCACAGGTAATTCCAGGACAGGGGCTCCTTCATGTAGAGCACCGCAAATGGGACAAACACCGAGAGGGTGATGACCTCTTGCATGATCTTGAGCTGGGGCAAGCTCAACTGGGTATAACCGATGCGGTTGGCCGGCACCTGCAACAGGTATTCGAACAGGGCGACGCCCCAGCTCGCCAGGGCCGCGATCCACCAGGGCTTGTCGTTGAGATGCTTGAGATGGGCGTACCACGCCACCGTCATGAACAGGTTGGACAGGGCCAACAGGACAATGGTCTGGAGAGCAGTGGTATTCAGCAGTGCGGACATGAGTAAGCGGCTCAATTGGCGGGAGGATGATATGTCAGTCCGCCCAGTCGGCGTTCAAAGGCGGGCGGATATCAGCAGATTGCGCGGCGTGAGCGCGCGCGCGCAGAACTCGGCCAAACATACTCGATAACCGTGCCGGGCAAGGAACAGGGTCCGATCCAAGGCTAGCCAGACTTCCAGGGGTCTGCGGAACACCAGACGGGCCAGTTCGAGGCGCGTCACCTCTCCATGGCGCACCCAGCCTCGGGCTTCCCAGACCCGCCAATCCGGAACCGGAAGCTCCGGCATTTCGATTCCCTCCCTTTCCGCCAGCCGCGCCATCCAGCCCGAAAAACCGAGGGCATACCATGCGGCGGGAATGGGCTTGAAGGTGCGCCCACGCGGCACACCCTGTTCAGCACGGAACTCCATGAAAGCCAGCTTCCAGGCCATGGCCCGATCCCGCTGGCGCCGCTCGCGGGCGCCGGCAGTAACGGTTTCCGTGACCGCCAGATGCAGTTCTTGCCGGCTCAGGGCCAGGCCGGCATCGGAATTCAGGGGTGCGTAATCCTCGCCCGTGATGCGGTAGTAGCAGCAAGGGGCCAGATCGAGGGCGGGCACGCCCCGAGCCACCGCGCCGCGCAACAAGGCCAGGTGAAGCTCGCCGCAGGCATGCAGGGCGATGGCATGACGCCCATCAAGAAGCCGGGCGGAGTCTGCGGCCAAGGCATCCGCCGTCAGGAAATCCTGGTCCACACCGACCTTGGCCGCCAGGCGCTCGCCCGCCGCACAGAACTCGCCCTCTCGTTCCAGACTCAAGACGGGTTGCCGCCAGCGGCCGCCCAGCAGCCGGCCCAGGTGACCCTTGCCGGCACACCACTCCAGCAGCGGCGCGGACACCGCGCCGACGCTTCCGGCAAAGGCCTCGATCTGTTCCTGCTTGCGGCCGGGCACATGGCGGACGTGATGAATGCTGTCCGCTGTCAGTCGAGTATCCTGGGTTGGCAGATCGATCAGTTCATGCAGTGCCAGCAATGCGGGAACGAAGCGGCCGGCAAGATCAATCAACGCCCTGTTGTCCATGGCAAGCGAGGAAACTTCCGCATCCTCCCTGGCCAATAGATAGGCGGCGAAAGCGGGATGCCGCTGGCACCAGGCCGGACGCGGCTCATGGAACGGTGCCGGGCGCCAGAACTCATCGTGGTACGCGAGAATATCTCGCAGGGCGCGGAAGCGCTGGATCAAGCGGGAATACGATTCTTCAGACATGCCCCTACTTTCCGCCCATGCCCCGCCAGGGACAATGGTCACTTTGTCAAGAAAGGCGGGGGCCGCGTATTCCTGTCTCCACCACTTCCCATGCCGATTGACGTTCCTCCCCGCCTTCGGCATCGTCGATGCCGCTGACCACAGCCAGAGGCCATCAAGCATGGATATCCACAGCCAACCCATTCAGAACCGGATCGAATGGCTTTTCGAGATCGCCGCCCGCCACGCGGAAACCTTTTCCAGTCCGGAAGCCTGGCTGGCCCGCCAGCGTTATCTCGCCGAACACCCCACCGCCATTCTCGTGCTCAAGTGCATGGACGGACGCATCAACATCCCCATCGCCACCAAGACGCCGAAAGGCATCATCCAGCCCTTCCGCAACCTGGGCGGCATGTTCAACCTGGGCTGGCCCCACCTGGGCGAAGTGCTGGCGCACCATACCCAGCAGGTGGTGCGCGCGGGGCGGCGGGTGCTGGTGCTGATCACCTACCACTACTCCAAGGGCGATCCGCGCCGCGGCTGCGCGGGCTTCGACTATGACACCGAAGCAGCCCATGCCCACACCCGGGAAGTCCGCGCCCAGGTCGAACACACCTTCGGCCTCGGCCACGATACCGTCTACCCGCTGGTGTGCGGCTTCGAAACCGATGAGGACGCGCTCGTCCTGCACGGTGCCGAGAACCGCACGCTGAACCTTGCGGAAATCGAACCGGGCGAAGTTCCCCACCTGGCGCAAGGTCTGACGGCCCTGTTCCCGGACATGCCGGCCCAGGTACGCGCCGACCTGCTGCCGCTGCTGCTGGGCAACCTGGAACATATCGCCGAGATACGCCAGACCTCGCGCGAACTCAACATCGAACACCGGGAATGGATCATCTGCGTCGGGCGCGGCTTCGATTTCCTGCACATGCCCAACCTGGCCCTGATCATCGGCCCCTACAGCCCCGACCTGGCTGACCCCATCCGCAAGGCGGCGGGCATCATCGAATCCAATATGCGGGCGGGGCGCATCCCCGACGACGGCTTCCTCCTGCTCGCCTCGGCGCCCTACGAGGAAATCGGCGTGGACCGGGCACGTGCCCAGCTCAAGGCCCGCTTCATGTCGAAATTCGCCACCGAGGAAATCCAGCGCCGCTACCCGGAGTTGGCGCAGAAGATGCACGTGCGCACCGCCGTGCTGGATTGGAGCTCCCGCCGCCAGGAAATGCTGTAAGGCCCCGTCAGGGTGTCAGCCGACCCACCCAGGCTTCCGCGGCGGGGCGGATCACGTCCAGCAGAGGCGCCGGATACAGGCCGAACACCAGGATCAGCGCGGCGAAGCCCAGCACTAGAGCCAGTTCGCGCGGGCGTAGGTCGGTGGCGGCGGCCACCGCCTCATTCGTGACTGGCCCCAGGAAGGCGCGGCGGTAGAGGTTGAGGAAGTAGCCGGCCCCCACCACCATGCCGAACAGGGCGGCGAGGCCAGCGCCCGTATGAGTCCGGACGGCGGATACCAGGATCAGCAGTTCCGCTGGGAAGCCGCTGGTGCCGGGCACGCCCATGCCGGCCAGTCCAAAGAACAGGAAGAAACTGGCCAGCAGCGGCATACTTCGGACCGCGCCACCAAGCGAAAGTACATCGGTGGAGCCGAGCCGGTTTTGCAGGAAGGCGGTGATCAGAAACAGGCCGCCGGACACCAGCGTGAAGTTGACCAGTTGCAGCACCGCGCCCTGCACCCCTTGCAGATTGAAGGAAGCGATGCCGAGCAGGACCAGGCCCACGTGGGACAGGCTGGAATAGGCCAGCATGGCACGCAGGTTGGTCTGCGCCAGGGCCGCGACAGCGCCATACAGCAGGCCGAAGGCGCCCAGCCCGGCCAGCAACCAGTGCAGATGCTGTGCCGCATCCGGCGCCAGGGGCACGGCGAAGCGGATCAGGCCGTAGGCGCCCAGCTTCAGGCCGGTGAGCAGGGCCACCACTGCCACCGGGCCTTCCATGGACATCAGCGGCAGCCAGGTATGCAGCGGGAACACCGGCGTCTTCACCGCGAAGCCCAGAAACAGCAGCAGGAACACGATCCATTCCAGATGATCCTGCAACGGCGTGTTGAGCAGGGTCGCCAGGTCGAAGCTCAGGCCGCCGGGCAGGCCGGCACCGCTGAAGGCGGCATGGTTGAAGGCCAGCAGGATGAAACCGAACAGCAGGGGCACGCCACCGCCCAGCATGATCAGGGTGTACTTGGTGGCGGCGTAGCCGCGATGGGGCCCCACGCCCCACAGGCTGACCAGGAAGTAGAACGGCACCAGGGACAGTTCCCAGAACAGGAAGAACAGCATGGTGTCCACCGCGCAGAACACGCCCAGGGTCGCCCCGGCCTGCAACAGCAGGAGGCTGTGGTAGAGACGCGGCAACCGGTTCTTGTCATGTTGCGCGCTGTTCCAGGAAGCCAGGTTCACGCCTAGGAACAGCAGCGCGGTGGCCGGCAGGAACAGCACGGATATGCCATCCACGCCCACCGCGTAATCGATGTTCAGGCCGGGAATCCAGGGGGCCCGCGCCACCATCTGGAAACCGGATTGGCCCGGATCGAAGCCGGCCAGCACCAGAGCCGCCAGGGTCAGCCCGATGACGTTCACGGCCAGGGCGACGCCGCGCGCCAGTTCCGGGCGCGGCGCCAGCCAGACCAGGATGGCGCCGGCCGGATAGGCCAGCAACAGCGGAGTGAGGAAATCAGACATGGCCGAACCTCCCCGCCAGGGCCTTCATGGGCGTTTCCACCAGATCCAGCCAGGGCGCCATGTGGAAACCTGCGGCCAGCATCACCAGCACCAGCACGCCGGCGATGAACCATTCCATATTTGTGGCCCGCTCCACCGCGCCGCCGCGCCCGGCCGGCGCCGGCGCCAGGAAGGCGCGCTGGAAGGCCCAGAGCAGGAAGCCCGCCGCCGCCACGTTGCCCAGGGCCGCGCCCACCGTGGGCAGGGCGCCGAACTGGTGGATGGCGGCCTCCAGCACCAGGTGGGCGGCGTCGAAGCCGGGGGTGCCGGGCATGCCGACGATGGCCAGGCCGGCGACGAAATAGGTCAGGCCGATCATGGGGATGCGGTCGAACAGACCGCCCAGCTTCTCCAGGCGTGTACTGCGCGTGCGCCGGTAGACGAAACCGGTCATCAGCATCATGGCGGTGGCGGCCAGGCCGAAGTTGACCGAGAGCAGCAACGCCCCCTGCAGGGCCACGTGATCCAGGGCGAACAGGCCGACGATGACCAGGGAGGTGTGGCTGACCACGGCGAAGGCCATGAGGCGGCGCAGGTTGGTCTGCTGGAAGGCAAGCAGGGCCGCGTAGAACACCCCGGCGGCGGCGAAGCCCACCACGTAGGGCGACCAGGCTTCGACGGCGGCCGGCAGCAGCGGCAGCACGAAGCGCACCAGTCCGTAGACCCCCACCTTCACGCCCAGCAGCAGGGCCGGGGCGATGGCCACATTGCCGTGCTGGGCCACCGTGGGTAACCAGCCATGCAGGGGAAAAATGGGCGTGCGCACGCCAAGGCCGTAGAACAGCAGGAAG
>CAZEOR010000237.1:0-5189 GCA_964513695.1 uncultured Thiobacillus sp. | reverse complement strand
TGATGCCCTCGTCCACCTCGATGCCAAGCGCCGGGCGGATGTATTTGCCGTGACGGATGAGTTCCGGCACCACCTTGTTCACCGTATCCACCGGCACCGAGAAGCCGATGCCCGCGCTGGCGCCGCTGGGGCTGTAGATGGCGGTGTTGATGCCGATCAGGCGGCCGGCGGAATCCAGCAACGGGCCGCCGGAATTGCCCGGATTGATCGCCGCGTCGCTCTGGATCAGGTGTTCGATGGTCAAGCCGTTGTCGCCGCCCAGGGACCGGTCCAGGGCCGAGACGATGCCAGTGGTCAGGGTCCAGTCCAGGCCGAAGGGGTTGCCGATAGCAAACACCTTCTGGCCCACCTTGAGGTCATGGCTGGTGCCCAGGGGCACCGGCGGCGGCCGTTTGAAACCCACGCCGATGCGCAGCACGGCAATGTCATGGGCCGGCGAGACGCCCACCAGGGCGGCCTTGTAGTCGCGGCCATCGGCCAGCTTCACCGTGGCTTCGCTGGCGTTCTCGATGACGTGGTAATTGGTGATGACATGGCCGGCATCGTCCCAGATGAAGCCGGAACCGGTGCCGCGCGGCACGGTGAACACATTGCGGGTCCAGAAATCCCGCACCTGGGATTTGGTGGTGATGTACACCACGGACCCACGGGAGCGTTCGAACAGTTCGACGGTGGTCTTCTCGTCCGCCGCCAGATCGCCCCGGGCCTGCACAGCGCGGGGCGTCGCGTCGGGCTTCCTGGCGAACCATCCTTCGATGTCGGGTAGGCCGCGCCAGAGCAGAATCAGCAGTGCGCTGGCCAGGGTGAGCCAGAAAAGACGGGCGAGAAAACGGTCATGCATGGAATTTTTACCTGTTCAGAAAGTTGGCGGGTTGGGAATAGTCACACTCCGGCCGGCGCAAGTTCCCGACAGCTTGCTCAGCGCCAGCGTAGCGTGACGTAACGGCTGTTACCGTTATCCAGTATGCGCAGCAGCACGCTGCCACCGCCCTCCCCCAGCGCGGCGGCGAATTCCGCCGGTGTCCCCACCGGCTTGCCGTTCGTCTCCAGGATGAGGGCGCCGCGGCCGATGCCCGCCAGGGCGGCCAGGGAACCGGGCTCAGCGGAGGTGACCAGCACCGCCTTGGCCACCCGCAGGCGGCGCGCCTCCTCCGGCGTGACGCCACGCACCTCCACACCCAGCATCTTGGCGGCATCGGCGCTCTGCATGGCCTCTTCGTCAAGATGGGCAACTTTCACAGGTACATCAAGGCGGCGGCCATCCCGGATCAGACCAAGGACGACGACACTGCCCGGTTTCGCCTGGGCGGCCCGGTTGCGGTACTGGCCGCCGTCATCCAGAGCCTGCCCACCCATGCTCACCAGCACATCGCCGGCCTTGATGCCGGCCTGCTCGGCGGGGGAGCCCGCGTTGACCCGGTTGACCAGCACGCCCCGGTTGTCCGCCAGCTTCAGGGCCTCGGCCAGTTCCCGCGTGAGGGGCTGCACGGCGAGGCCGATGTAGCCCCGGGTCACCTTGCCCTGGCCCACCAGTTGTTCGGCGATGGCGCGGGCCAGGTTGCTGGGGATGGCGAAGCCCACGCCCATGTAGCCGCCGCTGCGGGAGAAGATGGCGGTGTTCATGCCGATCACTTCGCCGTCCAGGTTGAGCAGCGGGCCGCCGGAGTTGCCCGGGTTGATGGCCGCGTCAGTCTGGATGAAGTCCTCGTAGTCGTTGATACCCAGACTGGTGCGGCCCTTGGCGCTGACCACGCCGGTGGTCAGGGTGTAAGACAAGCCGAAGGGATTGCCCATGGCCACCACCCATTCGCCCACTTCCAGCCTCGTGGAATCGCCCCACTTCAGGGCCGGCAGATCCCGGGCGGGTATCTCCAGCACCGCCACGTCGGATTTCGCGTCGGCCCCCTTCAGCTTCGCATCGAACTCCCGGCCGTCCTGGAAGCGCACCCGGATGCTGCCGGCGTTTTCCACCACGTGGTGGTTGGTGAGCACGTAGGCGGCATGGCCGGCCTGGGCGAAGACGAAACCCGAGCCCTGGCTCATGGACTTGCGCTGCTTGCGCGGCGCCGAGCGGGAGAGGCCGGGAAAATCGTCGCCAAAAAAGCGGCGGAACAGATCGTCCTGGAAGGGCCAGCCACCCCTGCCTGGGCCCTCCTCCTCTGCCGGCGCCTTGCCTTCCACCTGGATGAAGGCCACCGCAGGCGCCACCTTCTTCGCCACCGAGGAAAAGGCCTTGCCGGTCTGGCGCAGGCTTTCAATGCCGCCGTCCTGGGCGTGGGTGGGCGGCAGCAGGATGAACAGGGAGAGCAGGAGCGAGAGTGGTCGTTTCATGGTCTGCGGGTCGTCCTTGGAAAGGGGTTACTGATCTTTACCGAAAAAAAACCACTTCCCTCCAGGTGGGCCATGGTTATGTTATTCAGGGAAGCCGTATTTTCCGATCTGAGCGCGGCGGATTGCCAGCGCGGGGAAATGTTCCCCGGCAAGAGGACAAGCCCAGGTCGAGATTCCCCAAACCGCTGCGAGGGCATGCCGGCGAACGAAATTTCCGCTCAACTGTCCTCCCACGAAGTCGCGATTCCATTCGACACAAAACCTCGTTCAGAATGAGGCCGGCCATCGGCCTAACCAAGAGGAGAACGACATGAGCACGGTGCAACCCATTCCCCCGGGCATGCATGCCCTGACCCCCCACATCGTCTGCCGCGGCGCGGCGGCGGCCATCGACTTCTACGTGAAGGCCTTCGACGCCGTCGACCTGGCCCGCCTGCCCGGCCCGGACGGCCGCCTGACGCACGCCATGATCCGCATCGGCGACTCGCACCTGTTCCTCATGGATGAATTCACCGAATGGGGCTCCCTGGGGCCGCAAAGCCTGAACGGATCGCCCATCGTCCTGCACCTCTACGTCAGCGGCGCGGCCGCCACCTACGCCCGCGCCGTGGCGGCCGGCGCCAAGCCGGTCATGCCCCTGGCCGACATGTTCTGGGGCGATCGCTACGGCCAGGTGGAAGACCCCTTCGGCCACCGCTGGTCCATCGCCACCCACCTCCGCGACGTCACGCCGGAGGAGCTCGCCGCCGGCGCCGCCATGCCCTGCCCGGAAGCCCAAGCCTAGGGGCCGCCATGAACGACGAGGCCCTGATCCGCGCCGCCCTGGATACCTGGCGGCAATCCTTCTGCCGCAAGGACGCCGACACCCTCATCGCCCTCTACGCGCCTGACGCGGTGAGCTTCGATGCCATCCCGCCCTTTGCTGACACCCCGGAGAGCCTGCGCCGCAAGGTGCTGGACTGCTTTCCCCACTTTCCCGAAGGTTTCGCCATCGAGACCCGTGATCTTGCCTTGGAGGTAAGCGGCGGCCTGGCCCACGCCCATTTCCTCTGGCGCTTCACCGGCCTGCCGCCGGGTCACCCGGCGGGCCGCCACTGGCTGCGCAGCTCCATCGTATGGCGCAAGCAGGCGGACGCCGCCTGGCGCATCGTCCACGACCACTGCTCGGCACCCTTCGACCCCTACACGGAAAAAGTGGTGCTTTCGCCGGACGGCGGCGAGGCCAACGGCGCTGCACCGGGTTGCGGCGATGCCAACCCGGTGGGCTGGTTCGAGATCTACGTGGCCGACATGGAACGGGCCAAGGCCTTCTACGCGGCAGTGCTCGGCTACCCACTCAGCCCCCTGGAAAGCGGCATCGAGATGTGGGCCTTCCCCATGCAATCGGGCGGCTACGGCGCCAGCGGCGCCCTGGTGCGCATGCCGGGCCTGGACCCCGGCGGCAACAGTGTCATCGTCTACTTCGGCTGCGCCGACTGCGCGGTGCAGGCCGCCCGCGCCGCCGAGGCCGGTGGCGTCATCGTCAAGCCCAAGTTTTCCATCGGCCAGTACGGCCACATCGCTCTGGTACGGGATACCGAAGGCAACCTGATCGGCCTGCATTCCCGGCCCTGAAAACGGAAATCAAGGAGGAAGCATCATGCTTTACAAGGGAAGCTGTCACTGCGGCAAGGTCGCCTTCGAGGTGGAAGGCGAGATCGGCAAGGTCATGGACTGCAACTGCTCCATGTGCGCCCGCAAGGGCGCACTGCTCTGGTTCGTGCCCCGGCACAAGCTGCGCCTGCTCACGCCGGAGGAGAACAGCCGCGTCTACCTGTTCGGCGACAAGACCATCCAGCACCGCTTCTGCCCCGAATGCGGCATCCACCCCTACGGCGAAGGCGGCATGCCCGACGGCACCCCCATGGCAGCCATCAACGTGCGCTGCCTGGAAGGGGTGGATTACGCGGCGCTGCCGGTGGAACATTTCGATGGGCGGGCGCTTTGAAGGAGGGGCTTCAATAGTCCAGTTCTGGCGCTTCTCCCGTTGGGGCTTCGGCTCGGGAGTTCATGCCAGCCGCGGACGGATAGCATCCCGAAGCGGGCCAACTTGCGTTGGCCCGGCACAGTTCAGCCGGACAGCGGCCACGACGGCCAGGCCACCCACGCCAGCGGCCGCATCCGCAAGGCGTGGCATCACGGCGAGAACTCGTAGGTCAGCGCCGTGACAGTGCCGAGGAAGTACGACTTGCGGCCTTCGGGCCGCAGCCATGCCACCTCGCCAGTGAACGGCACGGTCATCCCGTCTTGCACCCGGTAATTCGAGAAGCGGCCTTCCCAAGGGAGCATGACCATGTCCTTGCCCACCCCGGCGCCGCGCGCTTCGGCGCGGAAGGAATCGACGAGCCCGGCCTCGTTGAACCTGAACAGCAAGGTCAGCGTGAGCGGCCCATCGGCCATCGTGGCATGCGCCGAAGCGTCGTCCACCGCCTCCCAGCGCACGCCCTGGCTGGGCAACAGCGCGGTCGGGTACCACGCCGCTTCCGCAAAGAAGCGCATGAATTCACCGCGGGCGATCTCGCCGCCACCACGGACGTCGGCCACCGTGAACAAGCCCAGCACCGCGGCGCGCAGCAGGCCCTCGCCGCCGATGTAGCTGTCGACCACGCGCACCGCCACACCCGGCAGCATCGACACCTGGGCGTTCCACAGGAAGCCCGGGCGGCGGGTGACGACCCGTTGCCCGGATGTGAAGGGCTTCCAGCGCGCTCCCGTGGCGGAGAGGTTGATGCTGCCGGCGAGTTCGACCGAGGCGGCGGCGATGATGGGTTGCCCTTCCCGCAACGCCGCGCGGAAGTAGCGCTGCACTGGCCCAGGCA
>CAZEOR010000236.1:0-5207 GCA_964513695.1 uncultured Thiobacillus sp. | reverse complement strand
GCTGACCGGTTTCCTCGGCAGCGGCAAGACCACCCTGCTCAACCATCTGCTGCGGCACCAGCCCCTCACCGCCGTGGTGATGAACGAGTTCGGCGAGATCGGCCTGGACCATCAACTGCTGGAGGAATCGCGCGGTCCCCTGGCCCTGCTCTCCGGCGGCTGCGTCTGTTGCCAGATCCAGGGCACCCTGGCGCCGACCCTCAAGAACCTATACATGGCCCGCTCCGGCGGCACCCTGCCGCCCTATCAACGCATCGTCATCGAGACCACCGGCATCGCCGACCCGGCCCCCATCCTGGACACCCTGCTCAACGAGCGCTGGATCGCCGCCCGCCACCGCATGGACGGGGTGGTCACCACGGTGGACGCGGTGCTGGGCGCCGATCAACTCGATGCCCATCCGGAAGCCCTGCGCCAGGCGGCTATGGCGGACCGGCTACTGCTGACCAAGACCGACCAGGCCACGCCCGAGGCCGTCGCGGCCCTGGAAGCGCGCCTGGCTGAACTCAACCCGGCCGCGCCGCGCTACCCGGTCGTCAACGGCGTCATCGACCCGGCCCTGATCCTGGACGCCGGCCTGTTCAACCCTAAGGACAAGCATCCCGACGTGGAAAAGTGGCTGGCCCACCAGCGCTACAAGCCGGTGGGCCGGCCCGGCATGCTGGGCAGCAAGGCGGCGCCGGTTTCCGCCCATCAAGGCGAGCGTATCCGCGCCTTCAGCCTGAGTTTCGACACGCCCCTGGACTGGGCCGGCCTCTACGCCGCCCAGGAAATGCTCATGGCCTTCCGGCCAAAGAACCTGCTACGTATGAAAGCCATCGTCAACGTGGCGGGCAAACCCAATCCGGTAGTCCTGCACGGCGTCCAGCACCTGCTCTATCCGCCCGCCGAGCTGATGGAATGGCCGGATGCGGACCATCGCAGCCGCTTCGTCTTCATCACCGCCGATCTGGAGGAAGACTTCATGCGCAAGCTTCTGGAAGACTTCACCCAGGCCATGACGAGCCCGAGTTGTTGACAACGGTTCTCATTTGCACGAGACTGGCCGCGTCCCTCTCGTGGAGCAAGCCATGTATGTCTGTGTCTGCCAGGCCGTGACCGAAAAACAGGTGCGCGACGCTGTGGAAAAAGGCGCCCACTCCCTGAGCGCCCTGCGTGAACATCTGGGCGTGGCGACCGAATGCGGCAAGTGCGCCCGTTGCGCGCGCGGCATCCTCAAGGAATGCCGCGAGTGCCATAACGCTTCCCAAGACCTGGCCTACGCGGCCTGAACCCGGACAACAGGAGTTCCCATGAAAGGCGACAAGAAAGTCATCCAGCTGCTCAACAAGGCCCTGGCGGTGGAGATGACCGCCATCAACCAGTATTTTCTGCATGCCCGCATGTATAAGAACTGGGGCCTCAACGCCCTGGGCAAGCACGAATACGAGGAATCCATCGAGGAAATGCACCACGCCGACAAGCTCATCGAGCGCATCCTGTTCCTCGAGGGCCTGCCCAACATGCAATCCCTCAACAAGCTCAACATCGGCGAGAACGTGCCCGAGTGCCTGGCCGGCGACCTCAAGCTGGAACTGGGCGGCCGCGAGCTCTACGTCGAGGCCATCGCCTACTGCGAATCGGTCAAGGACTACGTCTCCCGGGAAATCCTGGACGGCATCCTGGCGGACACCGAGGAGCACATCGACTACCTGGAAACCCAGATCGGCCTGGTCGATCAGGTGGGCTTGCCGAACTATCTGCAAAGCGCCATGGGCGAGATGGGCTCCTGATCTCTCCTTGTCTTATGCAACAAAGCAAAACGGGCCGAGTGGCCCGTTTTGCTTTGCGCCATTCGCGTTGACTGTGAATGCTCGTGGAACGGGAGGATTCCCCGACGCTAGACCTGGCCGTAGTGGCGTTGGTGTTGCTGACGGAGTTGTTGTGCCGCGAAATTGTGGTTCGCACACATCTGTGGTTCAGGCCTCGGGCGAGGTTTGGCAGCGTTCATCCTGGCACTCATTGATCTCCACCGTCAGGTGATCCAGCCCCGCCACCCCCGCCAATAGCTGCCGGTAATACGCCGCCGAGTGGGGCGAGTGGGTGACCAGGGAGAGGATGCAGGCGCGGCTGGCGGGGCCCACGCGCCAGAGGTGCAGGTCGGCAACTTCGTGGTCCGGCAGGGCTTCGACGAGGCGCCGCACTTCCGTGGCCATGTGGCCGTGATCCTCCGCGTCCAGCAGGGCCGCCGCGCTGTCGCGGGCCAGGCCCCCGGCCCAGCGCCCCACCAGGGCGGCGCCCACCAGGCCCATGACCGGGTCGAGGAAATTCCAGCCGTAAAGCATGCCGCCACCCAGGGCAACGATGGCCAGCACGGAGGTGAGGGCGTCGGCCAGGACATGCAGATAGGCGGCGCGGAGGTTGTGGTCCACGTGCTCGTGAGCGTGACCATGGCCGTGGGGATGGTCGTGCTCGTCATGATCCTCTTTGTCGTGGTGATGATCGTGGTCGTGATCCAGCAGCCAGGCGCTGGCCAGATTGACCGCCAGGCCCAGGGCCGCCACCGCCATGGCCTGGGCATAGTGGATGGCGACCGGCTGGAACAGGCGCTGGGTCGATTCCCACACCATCCAGAGCGCCACGCCCACCAGGATCAGGGCGCTGGTGTAGCCCGCCAGGGCGTTGACCTTGCCGGTGCCGAAGGTGAAGCGGGCATCGCCCGCGTGCTGGCGCGCGAAGCGGTAGGCGAAGGCGGCCAGGCCCAGGGCGGCCACGTGGCTGGCCATGTGCCAGGCGTCGGCCAGCAGGGCCATGGAGCCGGTGAGCCAGCCCGCCGTCAGTTCCACCAGCATGGTGGCGAAGGTCAGGCCCACCACCCAGCGGGTGCGCCGCTCGGCGTGCCGCTGGGCTTCGGTGCCGAAATCGTGGGCGTGCTGCCAGTGGCTCAGGTCATGGGGGGCCATGGGGTGTCAGTCGGAGGACTTGCCATTCATTCGCATGACGGGATTGTGGATGGGGTGGAGCCCCGCCTACAACCCTGATGCGGACATGTCCGCCCCCTCAACGCAGTCCAGTGATTCAGAAATCACCGCAGGGATGAGGGGGAGGCCGTCACGCCTTAGCGGGCACGGAAGAGCGGATCAGATGATCGAAGGCGGACAGGCTGGCCTTGGCCCCCTCGCCCATGGCGATGACGATCTGCTTGTAGGGCACGGTGGTGCAGTCCCCCGCCGCGAACACCCCGGGCACGCTGGTCTGGCCCCTGGCGTCGACGATGATCTCGCCGAAGCGGGAGAGTTCGATCACGCCCTTCAGCCAGTCCGTGTTGGGCAGCAGGCCGATTTGCACGAACACGCCTTCCAGGGCGATGTGCTGGCTCTGGCCGGCGCTTTTGCCAACACTCCGGTCGGTGTAGGTCAAACCGTTGACCTTGCCTTCCGCGCCAGTCACCTCGGTGGTCTGGGCGCTCTTGATCACGGTGACGTTGGGCAGGCTGTAAAGCTTGCTCTGCAACACCGCGTCGGCGCGCAGGGTGTCGCCGAACTCCAGCAGGGTGACATGGCCGACGATACCGGCGAGATCGATGGCCGCTTCCACGCCGGAGTTGCCGCCGCCCACCACCGCCACGTGCTTACCCTTGAACAGGGGGCCGTCGCAGTGGGGGCAGTAGGCCACGCCCTTGCCCCGGTATTCCCGCTCGCCAGGCACGTTGAGTTCGCGCCAACGAGCGCCGGTGGCCAGGATCACGGCTTTGGCCTTGAGCACCGCGCCATTCTCCAGGCGCACTTCATGGAATCCACCCGCTGAACCGGGGATCAGGGCCTCGGCCCGTTGCAGGTTCATGATGTCCACCGCGTATTCCTTGACGTGCTCCTCCAGGGCGCGGGCCAGTTTGGGACCGTCGGTGTGGGTCACGGAGATGAGGTTCTCGATGGCCAGGGTGTCCATCACCTGGCCGCCGAAGCGCTCCGCCAGCACGCCGGTGCGGATGCCCTTGCGCGCCGCGTACACCGCCGCCGCCGCGCCGGCGGGGCCGCCGCCCACCACCAGCACGTCGAAAGGCGCCTGCTCGGCCAATTTGGCCGCCTCACGCGCGGAAGCGCCGGTGTCCAGCCGGGCGACGATTTCCTCCACCGTCATGCGGCCGTTGGCGAAGGGTTCGCCGTTTAGGTAGACGCTGGGCACCGCCATGATCTGGCGTCCGTTGACTTCGTCCTGGAACAGGGCGCCGTCGATCATCACGTTCTGGATGTTGGGGTTCAGCGCGGCCATGGCGTTGAGGGCCTGCACCACGTCCGGGCAGTTGTGGCAGGACAGGGAGATGTAGGTCTCGAAACGGAAATTTCCCTCGATGGCGCGAATCTGTTCCACCAGTTCGTCGGAGAACTTGGGCGCGTAGCCGCTGGCCTGGAGCAGAGCCAGGATCAGGGACGTGAACTCGTGGCCCATGGGCAGGCCGGCGAAGCGGATGCGGGCGCCTTTTTCACCCTCGCCCACCTTGCCGATGGTGAAGGAGGGGCTGCGGGCGTCGTTGCCGTTCTCGAGCAATGAAACCTTGGCGGACAGGCTGGCGATGTCCTCCAGCAGGCCGCGCATCTCGGCGGACTTGGGGCCGTCGTCCAGGGAGGCGA
Source organism: uncultured Thiobacillus sp. (assembly GCA_964513695.1). Lineage (GTDB taxonomy): Bacteria > Pseudomonadota > Gammaproteobacteria > Burkholderiales > Thiobacillaceae > PFJX01. Next base: position 597 of record CAZEOR010000236.1, on the reverse strand, counting down.
TCAACTCGATGGGGGCCACGAGCTTTTCCAGGTAGGCCTTGAGTTGGGTCTTGATGTTGGCGTCGAGCATGGTGTTTCTCCTGAAGCAAAGGGCAATACGAAGGCGTCAGCGCGGACGCTTTGGTGTTGCGCTCTGGGGTGGCTCCCTCCCCCTCCGGGGGAGGGTTGGGGAGAGGGAACGGCGGTTGTTGATCCTTGCCGGTTCCAGGGGCGAGGCGTTGTTCCCTCTCCCCCGGCCCCTCCCCCGGCGGGGGAGGGGAGCAAGACTCAGATCTTGCCGACCAGGTCCAGGGACGGCGCCAGGGTGGCCTCACCTTCCTTCCACTTGGCCGGGCAGACCTCGCCCGGGTGGGCGGCGACGTACTGGGCGGCCTTGATCTTGCGCAGCAGCTCGGAAGCGTCGCGGCCGATGCCGCCGGCGTTGATCTCGATGATCTGGATCTTGCCCTGGGGATCGATCACGAAGGTGCCGCGCTCGGCTAGGCCGGCTTCCTCGATCATCACGCCGAAGTTGCGGGTGATGGCGCCGGTGGGGTCGCCGATCATGAGATCGGAAGAGCACACGTCTGAACTCCAGTCACGTGAGCTTATCTCGTA
>CAZEOR010000235.1:0-5211 GCA_964513695.1 uncultured Thiobacillus sp. | reverse complement strand
CGACTGCGCCAGGGCAGTGCCGAGCGTGCGCGCGTCGGGCGCGACGACGCCGTCGGCGAGGTTCTCCAGGAGCGCCCGCTGGGCGGCCAGCGGGGTGCGCAGCTCGTGGGACACGGTCGCGATGAGGGCCCGCCGCTGCTCGTCGTGGGTGGCCAGGTCGGCGGCCATGGCATTGAAGCTCTCCGCGAGCTGCCCCACCTCGTCCCGGGAGGTGACCGCAATCCGTTCGGACCAGTCCCCGGCGGCCATCCGGCCGGCCGCCCGCGTCATCTCACGCAGCGGCGCCACCATGCCCTTGGCCAGCCAGTGGGTGACGCCCAGGGCGGCGACGATCGTGACCGGACCCGAGACCAGGGAGGGCACGCCGGACAGCCGTCCGATGGCGGCGACGACGAGCACTGCCACGGTGCTCGCCACGACGAGCAGGCCGAGCTTGAGCTTGAGGGAGGTGACCCCCGCGAGCGGGCCCGGTGTGCCGCTCACGCCGACACCACCAGGGCGTAGCCGACCCCATGGACCGTGCGAATGCGCTCGGCCCCGATCTTCGCCCGCAGGGACTTCACGTGCGAGTCGAGGGTGCGCGTGCCATAGGCGTCGGCCCATCCCCACACCTCCTTGAGGAGTTCCTCGCGGGTGAAGACCCGGTCGGGTGCGGCTGCGAGGGTGGCGAGCAGGTCGAACTCCAGCGGCGTCAGGTGCACCTCCGCGTCGCCCACGCTCACCCGCCGCGCGGCAACGTCGACGACGAGCTCACCGAAGTCGTGGCGACTGGGGTCCTGGCGGGAGATCAACTCGCCGGCGCGCTCCACGCGTCGCAGCAGGGCCTGCACCCGCGCGACGACCTCCCTCATCCGGAACGGCTTGGTCACGTAGTCATCGGCCCCGACCGCGAGCCCGACGAGGATGTCGGTCTCCTCGTCACGGGCCGTGAGCATGAGGACCGGTACGGGTGCGACCGCCTGGATCCGGCGACACACCTCCAGCCCGTCGAAGCCCGGCAGCATGAGGTCGAGCAGCACGGCGTCGGGGCGGTCTGCCCCGAAGGCAGCGACGGCGGCTCCCAGCTGGGCCACCTGGTCACCGGCGGGCTCGACCTGTCCCATGGCGTGGCGCTCTACCTGGAGGACATCACCGTCAGCTTCGACGGCTTCCGGGCGCTCAACCAGCTCAACCTGACCATCGACGCCGGCGAGCTGCGCTGCATCATCGGCCCCAACGGCGCCGGCAAGACGACCATGATGGACGTCATCACCGGCAAGACCCGGCCCGATTCCGGCTCCTGCTTCTTCGGCCAGACCATCGACCTGACCCGCATGACCGAACCCGAGATCGCCCACATGGGCATCGGCCGCAAGTTCCAGAAGCCCACCATCTTCGAGAACCACACGGTGTTCGAGAACCTGGAACTGGCCATGAAGACCGACAAGGGCGCCGTCAAGAGCCTGTTCGCTTGGCTGGACCGGGAAGGCCGGGACAGGATCGCCGATACCCTGAAGCTGATCCGTCTGGATACCGAGGCCGACCGCCTCGCCGGCCTGCTCTCCCACGGCCAGAAGCAATGGCTGGAGATCGGCATGCTGTTGATGCAGGAGCCCCAACTCCTGCTGCTGGACGAACCCGTCGCTGGCATGACCGACGACGAGACCGAGCGCACCGGCGAACTGTTCAAGTCCCTGGCTGGCAAGCACAGCCTGGTGGTGGTGGAGCACGACATGGCCTTCATCGAACAGTTGGGCGGTAAGGTCACCGTGCTGCACGAGGGCTCGGTGCTGGCCGAAGGCAGTCTGGCCGCTGTGCAGAGCGACGAACGGGTCATCGAGGTCTACCTTGGTCGCTGAGCAGACCCGCCGCATGCCTGCTCCCCCCTTTCTTAAAGGGGGGCTGGGGGGGATTTCGCCGAGGCCTGCGGGACTGCAACCGTCGCTAAATCCCCCCTGCCCCCCTTTACGAAAGGGGGGTAAAAGCCACGGGCCAGCTTCCCGCCTCGCCGCTATCGGTGCTCCGACAGCCATGCGGCGTAATCGAGAGCCATCGCCATGCTGAAAGTCGAAAACCTGAACCAGTATTACAGCGGCAGCCACATCCTGCGCGACCTCGCCTTCGAGGCGCCGGCGGGCCAGGTCACCGCTCTGCTCGGGCGCAACGGCGTGGGCAAGACCACCCTGCTCAAGTGCCTGATGGGGCTGATTCCCGCCCGCACCGGCCGGATCGAGTTCGAGGGCAGGGGCATCACGACGCTGCCTTCCCACGCCCGGGTGCGCGCCGGCATCGGCTTCGTGCCCCAGGGGCGAGAGATATTTCCGCGCCTGACCGTGGAGGAGAACCTGCTCATGGGCATGGCCAGCCTGCCGCGCGGAAGCAAGCTGCCGGAACGCATCCTCGAACTGTTCCCCGTATTGAAGTCCATGCTCAAGCGTCGGGGCGGCGACCTCTCCGGGGGCCAGCAGCAACAGCTCGCCATCGGCCGGGCGCTGGCCCTCAATCCGCGCCTGCTCATCCTGGACGAGCCCACGGAAGGCATCCAGCCCTCCATCATCAAGGACATCGAGCGGGCCATCCGCGTGGTCGCCGCCAGCAAGCCCAACCTGGATCAGGCGAAGAAGAGCGCCGAACGCCAGGAGGTCATGGACGCCATCCAGAAGGTCGCCGCCAGCGGCGAGGTGGCCATCCTGCTGGTGGAGCAGTATTACGACTTCGCCCGCGCCCTGGCCGACCAGTACCTGGTCATGGAGCGGGGCGAGATCATCAAGCGCGGCACCGGGGCGGACATGGACAAGGATGGGGTGCGGGAACTGCTGTCGGTGTGAGTTTGGGATAATCCGCCCATGAATCTCGCGGAACCCCTGAACACCGCCTGGCATGCCCACCTCGAACTGGATTTCGAGCAACGCGCCGGCACCACTGTCCTCGCCCGCCGCGAACACTTCGGCCCCCTGCGCGTGCAGAAGGCGCTCTACCCGGAAGGCGAGGCGGTCTGCCATGCCATCGTCCTGCATCCGCCCTCCGGCATCGCCGGCGGCGACCGGTTGGAAATCCGGGCCCATGTGGGTTCCGGTGCCCACGCCCTGCTGACCACGCCGGGGGCCGGCAAGTGGTACCGCAGCGCCGCTCCCCTGGCGGAACAGCGGCTGGTGTTCGCCGTCTCGGCAGGTGGCACGCTGGAATGGTTGCCCCAGGAGACCATCGTCTTCGACGGCGCCCGTGCGGTGATGGATACCCGCGTCGAACTGGCGGCAGACGCCCGCTTCATCGGCTGGGAAGTGCTGTGCCTGGGCCGCCGCGCCTCGGGCGAGACCTTTGCCCATGGCGCCCTGAACCTGGCCACCCGCATCGAGCGCGGCGGCCAGCCCATCTGGCTGGAGCGGGGCCGCATCAAGGGCGGTTCGGCGCTGCTGGATTCCCCCGCCGGCCTAGCCGGCTTCAGCGTGGCCGGCACCATGCTGGCCAGCGGCGCGGAAGTCGCACCGGACAGGCTTGCCGCCTGCCGCGCCGTCGCGGTCCGCGAAACGGGAGCCCGCCACGGTCTGAGCGTTCTGCCGGACCTGCTGGTGGCCCGCTACCTGGGCCATTCGTCGGAGGCCGCGCGGCACTGGTTCAGCGAACTCTGGCGCCTGCTGCGGCCGGCCTTCGCCGGCCGCGAAGCGGTCACACCACGCATCTGGAACACCTGAGGACACCACCATGGAACTGACGCCGAGAGAGAAGGACAAGCTGCTCGTTTTCACCGCCGCCCTGCTGGCCGAGCGGCGCAAAGCGCGCGGGCTCAAGCTCAACTACCCGGAGGCGGTGGCCTTCATCACCGCCGGCATCCTGGAAGGCGCCCGGGACGGCCGCACCGTGGCCGATCTGATGAGCTTCGGCACCACCCTGCTGAAGCGCGACGAGGTCATGGAAGGCGTGGCGGAAATGATCCCGGAAATCCAGGTGGAAGCCACCTTCCCGGACGGCACCAAGCTGGTGACGGTCCATCACCCTATCGTCTGAGCGAAGCACGATGCGGCTTGATCAACAGCGCTGTACTCCCCCCTTTGCAAAAGGGGGGGCGGGGGGGATTTCTCCGCTACCGCCCCAAGCCTCCCACTATGAATCCCCCGACGACGAATCCCCCCTAACCCCCCTTTTTCAAAGGGGGGAACAACCCAGGAGCGCGCCATGATCCCAGGTGAATACGCCATCCAGCCCGGCGAGATCGAGCTCAATGCCGGCCGTCCCACCCTGACCCTGGAAGTCGCCAACACTGGTGACCGGCCCATCCAAGTGGGCTCCCACTACCATTTCTTCGAGACCAACGAGGCCCTCGCCTTCGACCGCGACCAGACCCGCGGCATGCGCCTGAACATTGCCGCCGGCACGGCGGTGCGCTTCGAGCCGGGGCAGACGCGCACGGTGGAACTGGTGGCCTATGCCGGTGAGCTGCGGGTGTTCGGATTCCAGGCAAAAGTAATGGGGGCGCTATGAAAATCACGCGGCAAGCCTACGCGGAAATGTTCGGCCCCACCGTGGGCGACAAGGTGCGCCTGGCCGACACCGACCTGTGGATCGAAGTTGAACACGACTACACGATCCCCGGCGAGGAGGTGAAATTCGGCGGCGGCAAGGTGATCCGCGATGGCATGGGCCAGGGCCAGAAAGTCGCCGCCGAAGTGGCCGACACGGTCATCACCAATGCGCTGATCGTCGACGCGGTGCTGGGCATCGTCAAGGCGGACATCGGTCTCAAGAACGGCCACATCCAGGCCATCGGCAAGGCCGGCAACCCGGACGTGCAGCCCGGTGTCACGATCAACATCGGCGCCGCCACGGAAATCATCGCCGGCGAAGGCATGATCGTCACCGCCGGCGGCATCGACAGCCACATCCATTTCATCTGCCCCCAGCAGATCGAAGAGGCCCTCATGAGTGGTATCACCACCATGCTGGGCGGTGGCACCGGGCCGGCCACGGGTACCTTCGCCACCACATGCACACCCGGCCCCTGGCACATCCACCGCATGCTGGAGGCCGCCGACGCCTTCCCCATGAACCTGGGCTTCCTCGGCAAGGGCAACGTCAGCCAGCCGGAGCCGCTGCGCGAGCAGATCCGCGCCGGCGCCATGGGCCTCAAGCTGCACGAGGACTGGGGTACCACGCCCGCCGCCATCGACAACTGCTTGTCAGTGGCCGACGAGATGGACGTGCAGGTGGCCATCCACACCGACACCCTCAACGAAT
>CAZEOR010000234.1:0-5248 GCA_964513695.1 uncultured Thiobacillus sp. | reverse complement strand
GAGAAGGTGAACAGGGAGATGTAGCTGAAGAAGCGCTGATAGCCCGGATCGTCGGCCATGTAGCCGATGGTGTAGATGTGCACCATCAGCGACACGAAGGTCACCACCAGCATCATCAACACGGTGAGCTTGTCGATGAGGAAGCCGATCTCGAGGGACACATCGCCGGAAGTGAGCCAGGTATACACCGGGCCGTTGTAGGTATTGCCCGCCTGCACATCCTGGAAGATCAACAGAGAAACCAGGAAGGAAACCGCCACACCCAGGATGGTGACCACATGGGCGCCGGTACGGCCGATGACCTTGCCGAACAGGCCGGCAAAGACGGCGCCGGCCAGGGGCGCCAGGGGAACGGTAAGGTAGAGGCTCTGCATGTTCATGTCAGCCCTTGAGCCTGTCGAGATCGTCCACGTTGATGGTGTGCATGCTGCGGAACAACACCACCAGGATGGCCAGGCCGATGGCGGATTCCGCCGCCGCCACGGTGAGGATGAAGAACACGAACACCTGGCCCGCCGTGTCATCCAGGTAACGGGAGAAGGCAATGAAGTTGGTGTTCACCGCCAGCAGCATCAGTTCGATGGCCATGAGCAGGATGATCACGTTCTTCCGGTTCAGGAAGATGCCCACCACGCTGATGGCGAACAGGATGGAACCCAGGATCAGGTAATGGTTCAGGCCAATCATCACGCGTCCTCGTCGGTCTTGGGCGGTTCGGGTTTCACCGGCTTCATGGACACCATGCGGATGCGGTCGGCGCGCTTCACCTTGACCTGATCCGCCACGTTCATCTGTTTGGTGTCGCCGCGCTTGCGGTGGGTCAGGGCGATAGCCGCCACCATGGCCACCAGCAGCAGCACGGCGGCCAGTTCAAACGGGTATACATAATCAGTGTAGAGCAGCCGGCCCAGTTCCTTGATGTTGCTGTAGCCGGCACCGTGGGGCGCGGGAGTGCCCAGGCCCAGATCCTTGCCGCCCAGCACCATGACCATTTCCACCACCATCAGGCCTGCCACCAGCAGGCCCGCCGGCAGGTAGCTCCAGAAGCCCTTGCGCAGTTCCTCCAGGTTGATGTCCAGCATCATCACCACGAACAGGAACAGCACCATGACCGCGCCGATGTAGACCAGCACCAGGGTGATGGCGAGGAACTCGGCTTCCAGCAGCAGCCACAGGCCGGCGCCGGTGAAGAAGGCCAGCACCAGGGCCAGGGCCGAATGCACCGGGTTGCGCGCGGTGATGACGCGCAGGGCCGCCAGCACCAGGATGGTGGAGAGGAAGTAGAAAACGAGGCTCTTGAATTCCATCAGTCGACCCCGGGAGACGGGAAACGGGAAACGGGAAACGCCGCTTCGCGCGGAGACGACCCGCGCCGGCAGGGGTTGGATTTGTGCGTTTCCCGTTTCACTTTTCCCGTTTCCCCATTACCGGTATTTCGCGTCTTCCGCCCGGTCGCGGGCGATCTGTTCTTCGTACTTGTCCCCCACCGCCAGGAGCATGTCCTTGGTGTAGTAGAGGTCGCCGCGCTTCTCGCCGTGGTATTCCAGGATGCGGGTCTCGACGATGGCATCCACCGGACAGGCTTCCTCGCAGAAACCGCAGAAGATGCACTTGGTCAGGTCGATGTCGTACACCGTGGTGCGGCGCGAAGTTGCCCCATTCGCGTCGTCCCGCTGCTCCGACTCGATCTTGATGGCCATGGCCGGGCACACCGCTTCGCACAGCTTGCAGGCGATGCAGCGTTCCTCGCCGTTGGGATAGCGGCGCTGGGCGTGCAGGCCGCGGAAGCGGGGCGATTGGGGCGTCTTCTCTTCCGGGAACTGCACCGTGATCTTGCGGGCGAACAGGAACTTGCCGGTGAGGGCCATGCCCTTGACCAGCTCGACGAGCAGGAAGGTATCGAAGAAGGACTTGATCGATTTCAGCATCGCCCTCTCCTCAATGGAACAGATGGCCGTAAGGCGTCTGCATGGCCGCGCCCACCACCAGGATCCAGACCAGGGTCACCGGGATGAACACCTTCCAGCCCAGGCGCATGATCTGGTCGTAGCGGTAGCGCGGGAAGGTGGCGCGGAACCAGAGGAACAGGAACAGCACGAAGGACATCTTCGCGGCGATCCAGAAGAAGCCGTCCGGCAGGAACGGGAACGGCGACAGCCAGCCGCCCAGGAACATGATGCTGGTGAGGCCGGCGATCAGGATCATGTTGGCGTATTCCGCCAGGAAGAACACGGCGAAGGCCATGCCGGAATATTCCACGTGGAAGCCGGCGACGATTTCCGATTCCCCTTCCGCCACGTCGAAGGGCGCCCGGTTGGTTTCCGCCACGCCGGCGATCAGGTAGACGATGAACAGGGGGAACAGGGGCAGCCAGTACCACTGCCAGAAACCGCCGGCCTGATGGTTGACGATGTCGATCAGGTTCAGGCTCTGGGCCGACATCAGCACGCCGACCAGGGCAAAACCCATGGCGATCTCGTAGGACACGATCTGGGCCGAGGAACGCAGGGCGCCCAGGAAGGCGTACTTGGAGTTGGAGGCCCAGCCCGCCACCACCACGCCGTACACGCCCATGGAGGTGATGGCCATGATGTAGAGCAGTCCGGCGTCGATGTTGGCCAGTACCAGCTTGTCGGTGAAGGGGAACACGGCCCAGGCCGCCAGTGCCGGCGCGATGACCAGGATGGGGCCGAGGAAGAACAGGCCCTTGTTCGCCCCGCTCGGAACGATGATTTCCTTCATCAACAGCTTCACCGCGTCGGCGATGGGCTGCAACAGGCCGAAATAGCCGACCCGGTTGGGGCCGATGCGCACCTGCATGTAGCCGATCACCTTGCGTTCCACATAGGTGAGATAGGCCACGCACAGCATCAGGGGTGCGACGATGGCGATGATCTTGACCAGGGTCCAGACCGGCAGCCAGGCGGGGCCGAGCAGATCGGCAATGGGAGCGAGCAGGGCGTCCATGTCAGATCTTCTCCACGCTGAGGTTGCCGAAGCGGGCGCCCAGGCCGGCCGTCAGGGGGTGGGCGGCGGCGATGCGCACCGTGCCGGGCGCCAGCCGGTCGTCCCGATCCACCGGCAGGACGATTTCATAGCCATCCTGGCGAATCCGCGCGGCATCGCCCGCGTTCAGGTTCAAGCCGGCCAACTGGTCGCCATGCATCCAGGCGCGGGGCGCAGCGGCATCGGCCGTGGCCTGCAGCGCCGCGGAGCGGCGGGTGAGGGCATCGAGCTGGTTGATGGGGGTCTCACCCAGGCGTTCCAGGCCTTCAGTCATGCTCGAATTCGTTAAATCGAAGGCACCGGCTGCATTGTTCAAATGGGCGGCGATGCCATCCTGGCCCTGCGGCAGCGCATCGGCACGCACGCCCTCCACGCTGTCGTAATCGAATCCGCCCAGGCTGAGCAGGTTACCCAGCACCCGTAGAACCTTCCAGGCGGGCCGGGCTTCTCCCTGGGGCTTCACGGCGCCGTGGAACACCTGCAAGCGGCCTTCCATGTTGACGAAGGCGCCGCCGGTTTCCGTGAACGGCGCGATGGGCAACAGCACGTCGGCATAGTCCATGGCACGGGTCTTGAAGGCGCTCATCTGCACCACGAACTCGGCGCCCTTTAGGACTGCCAGGGCCTGGGCGCTGTCGACGGCTTCCAGCTCCGGTTCCACGCCGAGCAGGACATAGGCGGCAATGGACGCAACCCCTGGCTGGCCCAGCATGGCGGCGGCGGCGAGGCCGTTGGGTCCGGGCAGGGTACCCACGATCTGGCCGCCCACCGAATTGGCGGCGGGGGACAGGAAACCCAGGATCGCGCCGGTGGCCGTTGCGATGATCTGGGCCAAGGCGTGGATTTCGTTGGCGGCCGGGTGGTTCTGGGTCACGGCACCGAGCAACACGGCCTTGCGCTCGCCGGACATGAGACTGGCGGCGATGGCGCGCGCTGCGTCGTCGGCCTGGAAGTCAGCTGGGATGCCGGAGACAGTCGCGCCGGCATCGCGCAGGGCGGCGGCGATACGGGCCAGAGCATTGGTCAGGGCGGAGGGTTTGACGATGAGCTTGCCCGCCACCTTGCAGAGCAGGTTGTCGTCGACGGAGTGCACCACGTTCAACCGGGCGCCCTGCTTCACGGCCTGGCGCAGGCGCTGGGCAATGAGCGGTTGTTCCTTGCGCAGGGTGGCGCCAATCAACAACACCCGCTCCAGCTTGCTCAGGTCAGCGACGGGCATACCCAGCCAGCGGGCACCCTGCCCTTGCGTATCCACGGCCTGGGCCGGGCGATGGTCGATGTTCTCGCTACCCAGGCCGCGCAGCAGCTTGGTGAAGAGGTAGAGCTCCTCCACGGTCTGATGTGGGCTGGCCAGGCCGGCGATGGCGGCTGTGCCCTTGGCCGCGCGGATTTCCGTCATGCGGGTGGCGACCCGTTCCAGGGCATCCTGCCAGCTCACTTCGCGCCAGGCATCGCCGTCCTTGACCATGGGCTTGGTCAGGCGCTGCTCGGAATTGAGGGCCTCGTAGCTGTAGCGGTCCCGGTCGGCGATCCAGCATTCGTTGACCGCTTCATTGTCTTGGGGCACCACGCGATAGACCTTGCCGTTCTTCACGTGCACCTGGACGTTGGCGCCGAGACCGTCATGGGGGCTCACCGACTTGCGCCGGGACAATTCCCAGGAACGGGCGGCATAGCGGAACGGCTTGGATGTCAACGCGCCCACCGGGCACAACTCGATGACATTACCGGACAGCTCGTGGGTGACCTGGGCTTCCAGGAAGGGCATCACCTCGGTGTGCTCGCCGCGGCCGGGCATGCCCAGCTCCATCATGCCGGCGATTTCCTGGCCGAATCGCACACAACGGCTGCAATGGATGCAACGGGTCATGTCGGTGGCGATGAGAGGACCGAGCTCCTTGTCCTTCACCACCCGCTTGGGTTCCTGGTACTTGGACGCGGAACCACCGTAGCCCACGGCGATGTCCTGAAGCTGGCATTCGCCGCCCTGGTCGCAGATGGGGCAGTCCAGGGGATGGTTGATGAGCAGGAACTCCATCACCCCCTTCTGGGCCGTGATGGCCTTGGGCGAGCGGGTCATGACCTTCATGCCGTCGGTGACCGGGGTGGCGCACGCGGGAAGAGGTTTGGGCGCCTTTTCCACTTCCACCAGGCACATGCGGCAACTGGCGGCGATGGACAGTTTCTTGTGGTAGCAGAAATGGGGGATGTAGATGCCCGCCTGATGGGCGGCATCCATCAC
>CAZEOR010000233.1:0-5278 GCA_964513695.1 uncultured Thiobacillus sp. | reverse complement strand
AAGTCAAGCCCATTTTTCATCTGCCGCGCACCCTGCGTTACTTCATCCTGGCGGCGACTCTTGTGATTACTGTGGTCAGCGGTCTGGCTGCCTTTGAATGGGTCAGTCCCATCGGCATGGCGCATCGAGAGATCATTTTTGGCCTTGGGATGGGGTTTACCGCTTTGCTGGCCATCTTTCTGTTTGATCTGCTGATCTTGAAAAACGGCTGGTGTGGCCATCTTTGCCCACTTGGCGCCTTCTACAGCCTTGTAGGAAAAACCGCGTTGTTGCGAGTACGTTTCGACACGAACACCTGCACCCATTGCGGCGAGTGCGCCAAGGTTTGCCCGGAACCCCAGGTGCTCAATCTCAAGAAGCTGGATGAACGTGGTTACGTGTTTTCCGGTGAATGCAGTAATTGTGGTCGCTGCACGCCGATCTGTCCCGAAGGTAGTCTGAAGTTCGATTTCAAACCCCTGATCCGCAGCCATAACGTGCAGGCGGACGCCATTGCCGTTCAAAGGAGGACGAAATGAGGAAGAGTGTATTGCTGAGCGTGGTCCTGGCTTCCATCCTGTCTCTGCCCGCGTCCGCGGTGGAGGACCAGCCTATTCCCGACGATTCCATTGGTCTGTCCAAGACCAGCGTCTACGATGTGCCTGACCCCACCACATATAAATACGGAGGTGGCGATCCGGGCACCAACAAGCGCATTGCCCGTTCGTACAATACCGCGCCACCGATGATCCCTCATACCACCAAGGACATGGTGCCGATCACGCGCGCTTCCAACCTGTGCAAGGACTGTCATGTCCAGCCCGAGATGATCGGCCAGAAGATCGAGGCAGGCGTTCCTATCCCCGCGCCCGCAACCCACTACGTCAATGTGAAAAAGGGACAGCTCTATATGGGACGCTGGAACTGCATCCAGTGCCATCGTCCTCAGGCCCAGGTTGATGTGCTGGTCCAGAATACCTTCAAGAAGTCAGGCACCAAATGACCTAATGGTTTGAATGCCAAGGCGATGGGGCGGTAGCCTCCATCTCCTGTGGTAATTTTGCAGGGGTGCCCCCTTGCAAGACGCCGCCGCCGTCCTCCGGCGGCGTTTCTTTTCCAGGTTTAGTTGGCGCGATGTAAAAAGTGTAAAAGGTGCGGCATGGAAATAGAAACGGGGCGCTTTTGATGGCGCCCCGTTACGTGCGATGAAGGGGTTTATTCCGGGGTTTGGCCGCCCTCGCGGGTAGACATTGCCACTTGTTTTGCCGGGGAAATCGTGGAAATGGCGTGCTTGAAAATCGCTTGCACTGCCTGATCGTTACCGCGCAGCAATACCATGTACTGGTCGAAGGACTCGATGCGTCCCACCAGCTTGATGCCGTTCACCAAGAACACGGAGCAGTGAACGTGCTCCTTGCGCAGGGTGTTTAGGAACTGGTCCTGAAGGTTCTGGCGCTCGCTCATTTAATTCTCCTGAAATTGAATTCGGACGGCATGATAGCACGCCGAAAGACATCCAATAGTCTGTCTTTATCGCAATTCGATGGGTTTGTGGACTAGCGCTTCTCTCCGCTTCCCGATCATTTTTCGATTCCGTTATCTCGCCTCAGGACCATGAAATACAAGGACTATTACCAAATTCTGGGCGTCCCCCGTGATGCCAATGCCGAAGACATCAAGAAGGCCTATCGGCGCCTCGCCCGAAAATATCACCCTGACGTTTCAAAGGAAGCCTTGGCTGAAGAGAAATTCAAGGACGTCAATGAGGCCCATGACATCTTGAGCGATCAGGAAAAACGCGCCGCCTATGATCAATTGGGCTATTACCAGCCTGGACAGGATTTTCGGCCGCCACCCGAATGGGGAGGGCACGCGGGAGGGGATAGTGGCGGAGATTTCACCGATCTTTTCTCGCAGCTTTTTGGGGGCGCACGCGCAGGGGGGCATCGCAAGTCTCATGGGTTCCGCGGCGGGCATGCGCCACGTGGGCAAGATGTGGAGGCTCGGATGGTTTTGACCCTGGAAGAGGCTTTCCATGGTGTTGAGAAGCAGATCAGTCTAGACGGCTCAGGTGGCGAACGTTCGGTCAAACTCCGTGTTCCTGCCGGTGCTTTGCCCGGCAAACGGCTACGACTGGCCGGTAAGGGGCAAGCCTCCCAGTTCGGCGGCTTGGCCGGCGATCTCTATCTGAACATCGAGATCACGCCGCATTCCCTCTATCGTCTGGAAGGTGCCGACATCTACCTGGATACACCGATCACCCCTTGGGAAGCGGTGCTCGGCACAAGTTTGCAAGTGCCGACACTGACGGGCGATGTGCGACTGAAGATTGCTCCCGGCGCACGATCAGGTCAGAAATTGCGCCTGTCAGGCCGGGGCATGCCCGAGGTGAGGGACAAGGGGGATTTCTACGTGGTGCTGCAAATCGTGGTGCCGCCAGAACTCACCGAGGAAGAGCGGGCGCTCTACGAAAAACTCGCCGCGCTTTCCAGATTCGAGCCCCGTCCCGGTTTTTCGAAAGCCTGAAGAGGCGGGCTTCAGGCCACCTCGGGGACAAAACGCATAGGTTTGGCGGCGGCCTCGCAGTCGTCCTTGCTTTCTCCGTAGGCCATGCATTTTTCGCAGACGGTGCCGCGTACATCCTCGGCTAGATTGGCGGCGCGCAGGGCCTGGAAGGGTGCGCTGACCCAGGCGTCCTTGAAGGGTGTGGTCTTCAGGTCGCCCATGTGGAAGCGGCCATCGTGGTCGAAACAGCAGGCGGACAGGAAGCCGTCGTAGGTGATGTGGCCCTCGGTGAACAGCGCCCAGCAGGGCAGGGCGGGGCGCAGGGCGCCGATTCGGCCCTGATTGCCGGCGGTGGCGACCTTGCCGTTGGCGCCTGCGGTCAGGCCGGCTTGGCCATACAGAGGCAGCCAATAATGCTGGTCGACGAAGGGGAGGATTTCCTCCACGGCTTTTTCCATGCGCGGTAGCTGGTCGCCGTCATAGCGGATGCTTGAAGCATAGATTCCGCAACGGTGGCCGGTTTCCGCTTCCACTTCGTCGCGCACGGCGCGGGCGCCTTTCATGTTGGCGACGACCTTGTGGAATTCACCGGCTTTCACGCGGGTCACCTCGTGGAACTGTTCCGGGTCGGCGTTGTTGAAGCTGAATTTGAGGGAATCCAGGCCGGCGGCCATAACCTTCTTCACCCGCTCAGGCGTGGCCAGGCGGCCGTTGGTGGTGAGGAACACGTAGGGATAACCGCATTCCTGCTTGGCGTAGCGCACGGCGTCCTCCAGCCAGTCACACAGGAATGATTCGCCCAGGTAGAACAGCCCCAGTTCCTGTACACCGGCCTCACGCATCTCCTTTACAACGCGGACATAGAATTCCCACTCCATGTCCGATTTCTTGCGTAGGCGCGCACCGGAGGCGCAGAAGAAACATTTGAAGTCGCAACGGGCGGTGAGTTCGATCTTCACGCTCTTGGGGATCGGTGGGGTGACGCTGCGATAGTCCGGGGTGATGAGGGTGATGGCGTCGATGCGTTCGGTGATGCCCATGATGTGTTCCTGTCTGAAACGCGTTGATCGAAAGAACCTTACTGCTGCATGTGGCCGAATGACCACTGCCCTACTCGCCTACTTACCCTTGAGCACGCTTTGTGCCAGCCCGGCCTTACATTGGAGTCGTCACGGGAAAAGTGCTGAGTCCTTTGGAAAACCGCGATATGCGGAGTAGGCACTCCTGTTATCGGGATTGACGGGGAAATCTTGAGGGAACCCTCGGTAAGCGACCTGACCAAAGTCAAATCCGGGAACGGCAATGTCTGCCAGTGGTCGGCAAGTCTTGCCTGCCAGGACGCGGCGCTAAGCCCGTAACTTCGTCGAGTTCTGCCATTCCCTCGTTCCTGAGGGTTCCAACAGGCTGTTTACACGAGTGGCACGAGGGTTGCTTTACGCCTTTCATATCCATGGTTCCGGCGCGCGGGCGCGTCGGTGTGAGGGGCGGTGCACATGAATCGAAGTATGGCTGAACGCTTCGGAAGTCAGTGGGGGGAGCGCAATGAACTCCGTGACAGCGACTCGCGCTGACCTAGATCCCGCCCTGCGGCCCAGACTGCCGGGGGAGGTGTTTCCCACCCCGCGTGCCGGGGCGGGGAATCGCTTCCAGGCCCATGATGAGGTCGTTTCCGTGACGCGAAGTGCGTCATTGCTTGCTGCTCTTCATAGCCGCCTGGACGAGGCGAATGCAGTGGCCCAGGCCGAGCGACGAACCAATCGTAACGGAGATATGTCGAACTCGGACTCGGAACGCTTGCACAAGCTTTATCCCCCCTATCCCGCTGCCTACCAGGAACGCGCTGCCTATCTGGATCGTTTGGCCGGGTTGGGAAAATTGAACGAATCCCTGCGGCCTTCTGCTTTGCCGGGTGTGGATACCCAGGAACAAAGCGAGCGCCTTGCCCAAGCGGTTGCCGCCAAATTGGCGGCTGCCCCGCAATCCAGTCTGTCGCGGCAATCCGCACAAATACTTCGAACGAATTTGGAAGGTGGAGCGTGAAACCAAAATCCCGCGTGGAGTCGATGGAAAATATCGAGCGCATCGCCAGCCAATATGAAATTTCGCTCCAGTTCGTGACAGTCAAGTTTGCCGGCCACCGCATCAAGTTTGCCATCCCCAACCGCAAGTGCCTGCATTTCGCCCTGAGCATCGAGAAGCGGGAGCCCATGACCAACAAATGGATCCTGGCCTTCGACCGTGACGACGTGTTCTTCGATATCGGCGCCAACAACGGTGTGTTCGCCCTGATGGCCGCCGTCGTGTCCGGCTGCCGGGTGTTTGCCTTCGAGCCCCACTTCGCCAGCTATTACACCCTGGTCCACAACGTCTACGCCAACGACCTTCAGGACCGCCTCTCCGCCTATCCCCTGGCGGTGTCCAACGGCTTGGCCTTCGGCAACCTCTATCTCTCCGCCATCACTGCGGGCAAGTCCCTCAACAACTACGGCGACGCCCGCCCCAGCGAGGAAGAACTGTGGCACGCGGTGATCCCCCAGGCGGCGGTGTCCATTTCCATCGACGAGTTCGTACGCGTCACAGGCGTCATGCCCAACCACATCAAGGTGGACGTTGACGGCATCGAGCCCAAGATCGTCGAGGGCGCCCGCCAGACCCTGGCCGACCCGCGCCTGAAGAGCATCATGATCGAGATCGACGAGAACGATTCCAACCACATGGCCATCCACGACGTGATGAAGGCCTCCGGCTTCGGACGCTTCCTGAAAGATCCGGCCGGTGTGTTCTTCTTCCGCGA
>CAZEOR010000232.1:0-5281 GCA_964513695.1 uncultured Thiobacillus sp. | reverse complement strand
GGAATCCGGCACGGCGAAGCCGTTCAGGAACCCCACACCGGTATTGCGGCAGGCCCGCATCGCCGCCTGCTTGTAGGCGGTAAATGGCCTCAGCAAGGCCGGGTCGATCACTTTCAACGAACCAGAGGTAAAGACCTCGGGATCGTCGGCCAGGTCGCGCGAGACCTTCCCCGAATACACGGCGGCGTCGATGGCGACGACATTGACCTTCTCGATGAACTCCTGCACGTTGATGCTCATGACTACTCTCCTTCTGGACGCCACCCCCACGGGCGGCTGTTTGGTGAAGCCGGCAAGGGGACAAGGCCCATGTCGGCGCTTCGGTTTCAGAGGGGAGTAGGGCAAGCAGCAGACGATAAAAACCCCGCCAGGTCAGAGACCAGGCGGGGTTGAGGGGGGCAGCAAGAGATGAATGGGTAGAAGTCGTTACCTGACATCGTCTGCAACGCAAGCCCTCAGGGCATCAACATCATCGCCAAAGAACAGCGGATCGGAACATTCGTGTTTTGCGATGGCATCGCAAAATCCGGTGATCCCGATGGAGCGGGTTTCCACGTTGAACGTGGCATGCTTTGGATGGTCCGTAAACCAGAAACTGTCCCCCGCAACCACCAATTCCGGCATGGTGAAGCGCATGTCCTGTTCAATATCGCCAGGCCCCCAAGCATCAGGTCCGTCGGACACACGCAGCTCGGTGAGCTGATGTTCGGTGCCGAGCGCAGCAAGGCGTCGCAGGCGGGCGCAGAACTCGGGCGTTACATCCAGTTCCGCGAACGTGGGGCCATCGCCGTAGTCATCGCACGCGTAGGCTTCCAGATAGACCTTGGTCATCATATTTCTCCTTCTTGGAAATTGAGAAGAAGTCCCGGCCCGGAGGGGCCAAAGACCCCTTGTGGGTGGTTGATGCTCAGGTTTTCGAGGCCAAATACTCGACTGCGATGAACTTCGACCACTGCCCGCCGGACGGCAAGCCACTGGCGATCTCAAGCACCTTCGACTCCTCTGGGTAGTGATCGATAAAACCACCGCTCAGGATCGCGTTTTGCAGGTACATGAGATCCGCCAAAGTACGCGCACCGTGTTGTTCCGCGATGCCTGTCAATGTTTCTACGGAATCCAGCAACTCCTGCATGAACAACCTCCCACGGTCATGGCCTTGGGCTTTACGTTCTTCATCGTCCCGCGAAGCAGATGATGGTGGCGCCAAGTTGATTTCAACCGGGGCCAAGCGGTAAAGCTGGATATCGAAATCACCATTCGGGTCGCTGATCGTGATGGTGTTGCCGTCCACGATGGCGTTGGCCAGGTCTTCTTCGGTGATGCGCTCCGAGAATTCCGTGCCTTCCTCGTCGCCGACCCAGGTGAAGTACAGCACTTCGTTTTCCGGGTCGCTGTTCGGTTCATCCACGTTGGTGATGTTGCCCAGCAGCGGGCTGCCGGCGATGTACCAGGCATCGGCGCCGACGATGGCGTCGAAAAGTTGCTTCACTTTTTCCATGATGGTGCTTCTCCTTGATGTGCGCCCCACGGCGCGTTGATGAAGGCCTGGCGGATGCCAGGCACAGGTTTCAAGGAGTAGGGGAAACGTGGACTGATAAAGGAGGGGAGGGCGGCCACCCCGTGGCGAGGCCAGCCCTTATGCAACACGCCAGACGGAAAGTAGATGTGCACAATCCATCATCGAATACAGACATCAGCATTCCGAAACAGTCATCCGAGCAATCCTGAATCGCGCCGACCTCATAGAGAGGGATCGGCCACGATGGTCGGTGCCGCATGCACAACCTTCTCCTGTCCCAGCCCGGCGTCGTATGGCGACGCCTTATTGCCCTGCACTTCCTCCCGACGTCGTTGAACCATTTCGTGCCACCAGTCCGGCAAGGGGAAACGAATGTCACCGGGATGTTCGTCGGTCCCCCGTTGCACCACAGAGAACTCCCCACAACGGATGTAAAGCTGCCTGCCCAGGATGACGGGAGGATCGCCTGCCGATATAGGTTCGCCGTGGATGAGCTTCACCCGGATCTGGCCCACCACCTTGACCGGCGCACCGATGCAGATGGACGACAGGTGCGACTGGGGTTTGTTTGAATACAACCTGACGGGGATGCTCTGGTCGGGATTCCTGTGTTGCCGGATCAGTGCGGCGATGTAGCCTTGCTGATGCTCGGTGGGCTTGATGTAGGCGGCCCCCTCCACGACGCCGGCCAGCATCGCTACGTTGGCGTTATCTCCCAAGCGCGTGTCCAGCCGACCACGAGTCGCTTCCAGGACCAGGCGCAACGGATCATCCGCTGCTTCATCCTGTCCGGTGTACTCGGCTTTGAGAGCGCCAGCCTGGAACGGGTTGAACCCATCCAGCTTGATGCCCTCCGGCATGGAAGCATTCCAGGCCAGCCAGAGCGGCATTGAGCGGGTTGACGGGGTGCGCATGTCGATTACGCGCAACTCGGCATTGCGCAACCCATCTGGGGACTTCCCGCCATACACATGGCAGGTGGCCGTGATCGGCGTGAACTCGCGCGGCACGGCGATGCCATCGCCAACCTGGACGGGGATGGCGTGAACCAGGTCTGCCGATTCGCTCTTCTGCTGGATGAGGAACGTGCGCCCCTCGGGTTGACGCACGAACCCGGTGATGTAGGCCACGTTGAGCATGGCGTTGACGTACTTGTGGGCCGCCGCGATGCGGGAACTGCCACTCTTGAGCATGGTGATACCCTCCGTTGACAAAAACGACTGTGAATTGCATTGCCTGTAAAATCGTTTGCACGTATGGTTTTTTCCACAGTGCCCATAGGATCCTTGCTGTGACCTTATGGTTTTCCTGCCACGACTAAGGCGACCGGTATGGCTACTTCAAAAAAACAACCACCCCCCAAAGCGCGCGGAAGCAAAGCTCAACAGGCTGTGGCACCCGAGTCGCCCCCCGGTGCGACGCTGATCGCGCGTCTGTGGGAGGAGATGGCCAAGCGTGGCCATAACTCCAAGCAACTGGCCGAGTCTCTGGGCATCACCTACGTCTACCTGATGAAGCTGGCGAGCGGAGAAAAGCCCATCTATCAGCTCGGGCGGGACACCCTGGTGCGTGCCGCCGAATACCTGGCCATTCCCGTAGCCCAGGCCTATCTGATGGCCGATGCATTGAGTCCTGAGGACTTCGTGTTGACGCCCACCCTGGAAGAGCGGATTGCACGGCTGAGGGAAGCGATGGCGCATGATGCGATGTGGAGTGGACTCGCACTCAGCGACGCGCAGTGGGCGAAGACGCCCCAGGAAACACGCTTGCTGATTTGCATGCTTTACGAACAAGCCGCGAAGACAACCTGGCTGGACTGGACGCTGATCCCGAAGGGGACGACTCAGGCGAAAACGAAGAAGGCTGTGTAATCTGTGCTTTGCACGCGTGCCTGTTTTCCTGACACTTTTCCACAAACATCCTAATATGACGCATGAGTTCGTAGGGGCATCCCTGCCGTCCTTGAAAAGTCCGAACTCCTGCCTCTCCAAGGGGTAGTCGGTTTGTTGTGCAGGCTGCTTAGAACTCATCGTCCATCTCCCGCATCAGCTTTGCCACGGCATCTGTCATGCCTTCCTGGCTTTCTGCATCTGACCCAACAGAAGCATCGTGCATAGGTGGTTGGGCCAAGGCAGCGGGTTTCTTGGCCGGGTGATTCGCGCCCATTCGAGTCGCAGCAATCGATGCCGCTGTATCCAGCGAAACAGCAGCTGGGCCGGTTTCCGGGGATGGCAGCCTCAGTCTGCGGGCCGCAGCACTCAGGATGTCGCGCACCGATGCGGAAGTCCCTCGATAGGGCAGCGCCCAAAGCCATGCAGCCAGTTCGGGATCTTTCCTGGCGTTGACCACGAACGTGACCTTGATTTCATCCGGCGGCTCGCCGCCCCTGACCCAGGCTCCCATTGCTGTCCCCTGATCAGGCGCTCACGCCTTGCAACTGGCGAGCGCGCAGCAGGGCCATCCCGAAGCGACGCATCCCTTCCGCTACGGCCAGGCGTGGCTTGTCGGCCATGTGGGCATGCGGCCATTTCTCCTGAATGTTGGGGTGAACGATCGGCGCGCCGCCCCCTGCGACCAGAACCCCATCCAGCTTGCGGACATAGGGCTCCATAAGCCGAGTGGCGGTGTCGATGACCTCAGTGACGACCAGCGCGACGGATTGATCCACTTCATGACCCACCTCGGTCTTGCGCCCGAAGTCCAGGATGCGCCGGGTTTGCAGGGCTTCCTCGCACTCTGGCAAATCGACGGTCAGCCCTTTCTCGGCAAGCATGCGCGCCAGATGATCTGCGGCGACACGCACGCCAGCGCAGGAGCCGGAGGCTTTTTCCACCCAGCGCCCGCGTTGCATGAGCATGAAATCGGTGGAGTAGTAGCCCACCTCGATGACCCCCCAGGACTCCTCCATCATGGAGCGCACCGGTGAAGGATTGCCCAGTCGATCGAGCATCATCATCTGGAACGGCGCGAAGGGCTGCGGAACCACCTTGATTTCGCCCTTGTGGGCCTCGCTGGCCAGTTGCTTCAGGCGATCGCGCTGGCGCGAAAAAAGATGCGTCGGCAGGCCCATGACCAGCATGGCGTTTTCCGGCAGCCCGACTTCATCCTGGACACGCTTCAGCGCACCCTTCAGGAGCGCCATGTGTTCCGGGGTATCGACCCAGTCCTCCGACAGTCCCGTGGACGTGCCGCCCTGGGTGCGCGCGGTCTCGCCGAAGAAATAGGCCCGGCTTCCCACCATCACCGTTTCCCGCGCGGCACGCCTGGCCTCGCCATCATCGGAAATGGAAAAGGCCGGTACCGCGATGGACGGGAAAAGGAGATGGCGCTCCTTCTCGTCCTGGCTGTAGCACGCGATCTTGACGGCGGAGTGCCCGATATCCAGGCCGATCACGCTGTTTGCATTTGGCATTTGATGCACCTCTTGTGTTGTCTCGAAATGACATCGGAAATCGGATTTCCGAAACAGACGACCGAAAACGTCATCAGATATCGAGAACAATAACGCATAAAGATATACCGTTGCAAGTAAAGATAAATTCCAATAGCATCCGCTGCGCTCTGACATCGTCTGTCGACATGCCAAAGCCAGACCCCAAACCACATAACCTTATTAGTCCTTGAGCCACCCCCGAAAATGTCATCGTCGAGCAAGGAGGAACGCATGGCAGAGCACCGCGCCTGGCTGTCTGGGATAGCCGAACAAGGGCGCGCGCTGTTTGTCGATCTCGGGAACCTGCTTTCCGAAGTCGATGAACTGTT
>CAZEOR010000231.1:0-5297 GCA_964513695.1 uncultured Thiobacillus sp. | reverse complement strand
GGTAAGGAGATGAACATGCAAGCAGCAGAAAAGATCGTCCCCTCGTATCCCCTGTTCCGTCAGGACGAATACAAGGCTTCCCTGGACGCCAAGAAACTGTTCGAGAACAAGGTCGACCAGGATCTGATCGATCAGACCTTCCAGTGGACCACCGGCGTCGAGTACAAGGAACTCAACTTCCAGCGCGAGGCCCTCACCGTCAACCCGGCCAAGGCCTGCCAGCCCCTCGGTGCCGTGCTGTGCGCCCTGGGCTTCAACAAGACCCTGCCCTACGTGCACGGTTCGCAAGGTTGCGTGGCCTACTTCCGCACCTACTTCAACCGCCACTTCAAGGAACCCATCGCCTGCGTGTCCGACTCCATGACGGAAGACGCGGCGGTGTTCGGCGGCCAGAAGAACATGTTCGACGGCCTGCCCAACGCCAAGGCCCTGTACAAGCCCGACATGATCGCCGTGTCCACCACCTGCATGGCGGAAGTCATCGGTGACGACCTGAACGCCTTCATCAACAACTCCAAGAAGGAAGGCCACATCGAGCAGGAGTTCCCGATCCCCTACGCCCACACCCCGTCCTTCGTGGGCAGCCATGTCACCGGCTGGGACAACATGTTCGAAGGCATCGCCCGCTACTTCACCCTGAACTTCATGGAAGGCAAGGAAGTCGGCAGCAACGGCAAGATCAACATCGTGCCGGGCTTCGAGACCTACCTGGGCAACTACAAGGTCATCAAGCGCATGCTGACCGAGATGGGCGTCGACTACAGCTTCCTGTGCGACCCCACCGAAGTGCTCGACACCCCGGCCGACGGCCAGTTCCGCATGTACGCCGGCGGCACCACCATGGATGAGGTGAAGGACGCTCCCAACGCCAAGACCACCTTCCTGGTGCAACCCATGCAGTTGGAAAAGACCAAGAAACTGGTGGAGACCACCTGGCACCAGGAAGTCCCCAAGATCAGCATCCCCATGGGCCTGGAATGGACCGACGAGTGGCTCATGAAGGTTTCCGAGGTGACCGGCAAGCCCATCCCCGACTCCCTGGCCAAGGAACGCGGCCGCCTGCTGGACATGATGATGGACAGCCACACCTGGCTGCACGGCAAGAAGTTCGCCCTCTACGGCGATCCCGACTTCGTCATGGGCATGAGCAAGTTCCTGCTGGAACTGGGCGCCGAGCCGATCCACGTCCTGTGCAACAACGGTTCCAAGAAGTGGGACAAGGCCATGAAGAAGGTGCTGGCGGATTCTCCCTACGGCGTCAACTGCAAGACCTACCCCGGCGCCGACCTGTGGCACATGCGCTCCCTGGTTTTTACCGATAAACCGGACTTCCTCATCGGCAACTCCTACGGCAAGTTCATACAGCGCGACACCCTGCACAAGGGCAAGGCCTTCGAGGTTCCGCTGATCCGCCTGGGCTTCCCCATCTTCGACCGCCACCACCTGCATCGCCAGACCACCCTCGGGTACGAAGGCGCCATGCAGATCCTCACCACCCTGGTGAACGCGGTGCTGGAGCGGCTGGACGAGGAGACCCGCGGGATGGGGACGACCGACTACAACTACGACCTCGTACGTTGACGTCTTTCTCCCTTCCCCCGCCGGGGGAGGGGCTGGGGGAGAGGGAATCCGGCGTGCATTCCGCAACCGTTGCTCCCTCACCCCGGCCCTCTCCCGGTGGGAGAGGGAGAAAACCTAGGAGCCTCAAATGGCCAACATCATGATTCGGCGCGGCGACAAGGGCGAATACGTCTTCTACCTGCCCAAGCGCGACCTCGAGGACACCATCGTCTCGATGGAGTTCGACACCCCGGAAAAGTGGGGCGGCGAGATCAAGCTCAACAACGGCGGCGCGTACTTCATCGAACCCCAGGCCGCCCCCGAACGCTTGCCTTACTCCGTGCGCGCCAAGCGCCTGGATATGGCGGAATGATTGACTACGGGAAATGGGAAATGGGAAAAGAGAAACGCAAGCTACATGGCATCCCGACGGTTTGCGCGTTTCCCGTTTCTCGTTTCCCGTTTCCCCTCATCGAAAGGAACTGAAATGGCACTCAAGATCGTCGCTGAACTGTGCACCGCCTGCGGTGACTGCGAGCCCGACTGCCCCACCGCTTCCATCAAGCCCAAGAAGGGCGTCTACATCATCGACGCCGATTCCTGCACGGAATGTGAGGGGGATTACGACAAACCCCAATGCGTGAAGCTCTGCCCCATCGACAACTGCATCGTGCCACTGGCGGCTTGATTCACACCACCTCGCGTGTCTTTCTCCCTCTCCCTCCGGGAGAGGGCAGGGGTGAGGGAACCCGGCTCGATTGACCGAAACCGTGCTCCCTCTCCCCCAGCCCCTCCCCGGGCGGGGGAGGGGAGCAACCAGGAGCCCATCATGACCACCATCACCAAAGGCGCCGCCCTGCGTATCGCGCTGGCCGCCAAGACCCTCGCCGAGGTGGACCCGCGCGCCCTGACCCTGCGCCTGGCGGAAAAGCTGGGCCTGCCCATCACCGAGGACAAACTCTCCGCCTTCACCGTGGCGGACCTGAAAGCCCTGCTCACCGGCGAGGAAACCATCGAGCCGGACGCCGACATGGCCTCCATCAAGCTCGCCGTGCGCTACCTGTGGGGCGAGAACGGCGACGATTCCGACGTACCCAGGCCCGAGACCTATGCCGAGGGCGAAATCCCCGACAGTCTGCGCGTTGCCGTCGCTTCCAACACCGCCGCCAACCTGGACGGCCATTTCGGCTCCTGCCCCCGCTTCCTGGTCTACCAGGTGGGCAAGTCCGCGCTGAAGCTGGTGGACGTGCGCCCCACCCTCATCGCCGACGAGGAGGAGGACAAGAACGTCGCCCGCTCGGCCCTCATCAACGACTGCCAGCTGGTCTACGTCCAGTCCATCGGCGGACCCGCCGCCGCCAAGGTGGTGCGCGCCGGCGTGCATCCTGTGAAGATCCCCAGCGCCGGCCCCGCCGTCGACACCCTGGCCAAGCTCCAGGCCGTGCTGGACGCGCCGCCGCCCTGGCTGGCCAAGATCATGGGCGTGGAAGCCAAGTCACTGAGCCGCTTCATGGAAGAAGAGGAAGTGGAGGAATGATCACCGTCCCCACCCTGGCTGCTATCGCCGACACGGTCGGCGACCGTGCCCTGGACGACGCCCTGCTGGCCGACCTGCGCGCACGCTTTCCCGGCCTGCACCTCACCGTATGTGGCGACGACGACGTGCCGGCCCGCCTGCCGGCGGTGCTGGAACGGCCCGGCTTCAACATGTATCTGGTGAACGGCAGCGAACATTGCCTGTCCCTCACCAACGACCCGGACGTGGCCATCGGCGTGGTGCTGGCCTGGACCGGCGAGGACTGAGGCGAGCACCATGCCCTCATTTTTTTGCCAACCGTTATGTAGTAAAAATACATAACGAAAGTAACGGGAGAAACGGACATGAACACGGCAACGGCATCCAACGCCTTTCCCCAGGCCATGCTGGCCAAGGGCCGCCGCTGGGACCACCTGGAACTGCTGGAGCGTATCGACGCCTCCGGCTCCATCTCGGCCGCCGCCAACGCCATGGGCATGAGCTACAAGGCCGCCTGGCAGGCGGTGGAGGCCATGAACAACATGTCCGAACAGCCCGTGGTGGCGCGTCAGACCGGCGGCAAGCACGGCGGCGGCACCACCCTGACCGAATACGGCCGCCGCGTGGTGGCCGCCTACCGTCGTCTGGAGAAGGAACGGGAACGGGTCCTGGCCCACCTGAACCGGATCATGGACGACTTCGACGAGTACTACCGCGTGATCAGGAGATTCGATATGCAAACCAGCGCCCGCAACCAGTTCCTCGGCACGGTGAAGACCGTGAAGACGGGGCCCATCAATGCCGAAGTGATCCTGGACATCGGTGGCGGCGACCAACTCGCCGCCATCATCACCCAGGACAGTGTCGAGCACCTGGGCCTCAAGCCGGGCATGGAGGCCTATGCCCTGGTCAAGGCGCCCTGGGTCATCCTCACCACCGACGACAGCCTCAAGACCAGCGCCCGCAACCGCCTGTGCGGCACCGTGGTGCGCTGCCAGGAGGGCGCGGTCAACGGCGAGGTCATCGTCGAACTGCCCGGCGGCAAGACCGTGGCCGCCATCGTCACCAACGACAGCATCCAGTCCCTCGGCCTCAAGGTCGGCGTGCGCGCCTGCGCCCTGATCAAGGCCTCCCACATCATCCTGGCGGTCAACGCCTGAACTTTTTTCTTCACCAAAAAGGAATCGCCATGCACCCCCTCGCCAAGAAACTCTCGACCCTGGCCCTGCTGTTCGCCACCCACAGCGCGCTGGCCGATGAAGTCCAAGTCGCCGTTGCCGCCAACTTCACCGCGCCGATGCAGAAGATCGCCGCCGAATTCGAGAAGGACACCGGCCACAAGGCCCAGCTTTCCTTCGGCGCCACCGGCAAGTTCGGTGCCCAGATCCGAAATGGCGCGCCGTTCCAGGTCCTGCTCGCCGCCGATGACGAAACCCCGGCCAAGTTGGAAAAGGAGGCAATGACCCAGCCCGGCAGCCGCTTCACCTACGCCATCGGCAAACTGGTGCTGTGGTCCGCGAAGCCCGGCTATGTGGACGAAAAGGGCGAAGTGTTGAAGAAGGGCGAATTCCACAAGCTTGCCCTGGCCAATCCCAAGCTTGCGCCCTACGGCCTGGCAGCCATCGAATCCTTGACCAAGCTGGGTGTGCTGGGGGCTGTCGAGGGCAAATTCGTGCAGGGCGAGAACATCGCCCAAACCTATCAATTCATCAGCACCGGCAATGCCGAGCTTGGCTTCGTCGCCCTGTCCCAGGTCATGAAGGACGGCAGGATATCCGCCGGTTCCGCCTGGATCGTGCCGGCCATTCTGCACACCCCTATCCGCCAGGACGGGGTGATCCTGGCCACCGGAAAAGGCAACGCCGCCGCCGAGGCGCTCATGAAGTACCTGAAGGGCGACAAGGCGAAGGCGATCATCAAGGGCTACGGCTACGACCTGTAAACTCACGGCTTATGTTTGAAAACGCCGACCTCGCCGCCATCTGGCTCACCCTCAGGCTCGCCGCCGTCACCACGGCCCTGCTGCTGCTGATCGGCACGCCCGTCGCCTGGTGGCTGGCGCGTGCCCGGTCCTGGTGGAAGGGGCCGGTGGGGGCGGTGGTGGCCCTGCCCATCGTGCTGCCGCCTACGGTCATCGGCTTCTACCTGCTGGTGACCATGGGGCCGAACGGGCCGGTGGGCCAGTTCACCCAGGCCCTGGGCCTGGGCCTGCTGCCCTTCA
>CAZEOR010000230.1:0-5325 GCA_964513695.1 uncultured Thiobacillus sp. | reverse complement strand
GGCGATGCCGAAGGCGGCAACCACGCCGAAGAAGGGTAGGGTGGCCAAGGCCAGCAATAGGCGTTTGCGAATGGAACGCGGTGTGAAATTCATGCCTAGATACTCCCGGAATGCTGTCCCTGAAAAAACCTGCGCAGGGTATCAGGATTACCTATCGGTAAAAAGCGGAGGATTCTTTAGTATTAAGATCGCATTGTCGGAGCCGATATCAGCCCGAACCTCATGTCTGGAATGCCATGCGCGATACAGCACCTACCGAACGAGACGTTCTCGACCGCATCAGATTGGAGATGGGCAAGCATTTGCGCGAGAACCAGGCACCGGAGGATGTGCACGATTTCCTGATCCAGTATTGGGCGCGACTCATGACCGGTATTTTCATGGCAAAGGGCAACCAGGATGCTGATTGGAATGCAGGTTGGGATACGGTCAATGCCCTGCTCTGGAGCCTTTCACCCAAATTCGGCCGGCTTGAAACAGAGAAAATGCTGCGTATGCTGCCCACCATCCTGGCGCGCTTGCATGAAGGGTGCGCGGCGCTTTCGATCCCCTCTCCGGAAAGGGATGGTTTCTTCGAACGGCTTGCCATGATGCATGCGGCAGTGGCCAGAGCCGGGCTCAAATACCAGGACAAGAAGGAAGAGTGCATAACGAAATTGGGTTCGATGACCGAGGACGAAACCCATGCCGATCTCACCAAGCTCCTCCCGCTCCCAACGCCCCAGGCAATTTCCACAGCATCACATGAGCATGGTGCGGCCATCCATCCCGTCTTGCCCGAACTCAAAGCTGGTGACCGGGTTCGTTTTACCCTGGCCAAGGAAGACCGGGTCCTGCTGCTCAACTGGGTGAGCCCGGTCGGCGGCATGTTCATGTTTGCCAATGAACAGGGACTGGATGCTCTGACCCTGACCCGTGCCCGTCTGGCGGATCGATTCCAGGCGGGTACGGCCTGCCTGGTATGAAGCTTTAGAGGCTGACCCGGACGTACAGGCCCAGCGCCTCGATCCGGTTTTCCAGGTTTTCCAGCCAGCCCGGCGGAACCGTTCCCAGGCGCGGGGATTCCGGCTGCAACGAGGGCCGAGCCAAACCATAGAGCAATACCCCCGCCAGGGTGGGAATCTCCTCCCGTACGCGTTTGAGCATGGCCAGATAGGCCGCGGCTTCCACCTCGTCCGGCGCGGCGCCGTCCAGGCTGAACAGACAGGTCTGCACCCAGGTGGGGCACAAGCCGGCGACCGTCTTCAGTCGCTGGAAATGGCGCTCCGGATCGGTTTCCGTATCGTTCACCAGGCCCAGTCCCGCCCGGGTTGCCCGGTCGAACTTGAACCAGACTTCACCGTTCAGACACGCCATTTCCCGGATTCCGGCCTGGACATAGTCCTTTCCGGCCAGACTGCCATTGGTGATCAGCACCAGCTTGATCTTCCCGGCCAAGCCGAAATCCGTCAGCACCTTCCCGATCAGTTCCACCACCGCCGGGAACTCGGGCGCGCTGGTGGGCTCGCCATTGCCGGACAAAGCCACGTCGTTCAGGCGACGCATGCCCTCCGGCACATTGCGCTGCATGTAATCGCCGTCGACGATATCGGTAAGCATGCGCCGCAACTCGTCTTCCAGCAGCGCCAGGTCGATGGGCGGCGGCCCGCCGCGCTTCAGTTCCGGCACCTGGCAGTAGATGCAGCGCCAGTTGCAGGCGTTGTTGGGATTCAGGTTCACACCCACCGAGACGCCGCCGGCGCGGCGCGAGACCACCGGATAGACATAGGTCATGCCGGCGATGTCGCGGTCGTGGTTGCGGGTGGTGAGCGTCATGGAAGGATTCTGGCACACTCGCTCCATGCCCTTCGAATTCGCCCGCCGCCTCATTGCCTGGCAACATGCCCACGGCCGTCATGACCTGCCCTGGCAGGAGAGCCGGGACCCCTATCCGGTCTGGCTCTCGGAAATCATGTTGCAACAGACCCAGGTGGAAACCGTCATCCCCTATTACCGCCGTTTCCTCGCTCGCTTCCCGGACCTGGCGAGTCTGGCCGCGGCCCATGAGGACGAGGTGCTGGGCCACTGGTCCGGCCTGGGCTACTACAGCCGGGCGCGCAACCTGCACGCGGCGGCGCGGCGCATGGTCGCCGACCATGGCGGCTGCTTCCCGAGCGACATCGAGGCAATCCAGGCCCAGCCCGGCATCGGCCGTTCCACCGCCGCCGCCATCGCCGTCTTCGCCTACGGCCAGCGCCGCGCCATCCTGGACGGCAATGTGAAGCGCGTGCTGGCCCGGGTGTTCGGCATGGAAGGCTGGCCCGGCGATAGGGCCGTGGAGAACCGGCTCTGGACCCTGGCCGAATCCCTGCTGCCCGAGACCGGCATCCATGCCTACACCCAGGGTCTCATGGACCTGGGCGCCACGGTGTGTACCCGGGGCCGGCCCCGCTGCGAGATATGCCCGTTCCAGGACGACTGCCTCGCCAACCGCCAGGGCCGCCAGCGGGAACTGCCCGGCGCGCGGCCGAAGAAGGCGATTCCGGAGAAATCCGTCGCCATGCTGGTGTTGCTGAGGGCTGGCGAAGTGCTCCTGGAGAAACGCCCGTCCACCGGCATCTGGGGCGGCCTCTGGAGCCTGCCGGAGTGCGGCGAGGCGGACGATCCGCCCCAGATCGCGCAAAGCCTGGGCTATGAGGTTGACGCGCCCGGCGAGTTGCCCGCCTTCACCCACGCTTTCACCCATTTCCGCCTGTTCATCCGGCCCTGGGCGTTGGTGGTGCGTCAGGTCCGGGTGGTGGCGGAACCCGGCCGGGTCTGGCTCTCCCTGGACGACCTGGAAGGCGCCGCCCTGCCCACGCCGGTCAGGCGCATCCTGCAAGGGCTCAAGAGCTGATCAGCCCAGCCGGTCCCAATACGGCTCCCCCACCAGCCGCTCCGCCAGGAAATCCACGAACGCCCGCACCCGCCGGGAGAGATGCCGCGTCGGCGGATACACCGCGTAGGCGTTGACCTCCGGCCAGGCGTGGTCGGTCAGTAGCGGCACCAGCCTGCCCGCGCGGATGGCCTCGTTCAGGTAGAAGGTGGGATGCAGGATCACGCCCTGGCCGGCGATGGCGGCCAGGGTCAGGAAATCGCCGTTGTTCGCGCGCAGCCTGACCGGCACCTGCACGCTGCCCGGCTGGCCGTCCGGACCGACGAAACTCCAGATGCCCGGATTCGCCAGGTTGCTGTAGACCAGTGCGGCGTGTTGCGCCAGGTCCGCCGCCCGCTTCGGTGTGCCGTGATGCGCCAGATAGTCCGGGCTGGCGCACAGCGCGCTGCGCACCGGCGCGAGCTTGCGGGCGATCAGGCTGGAGTCCGGCAGCTTGGCGATGCGGATGGCCAGGTCGAAGCCTTCCTGGATCAGGTCGACGCGGCGGTCGTTGAAGTCCAGGTCGAACTCCACCGCCGGATGCAGGGCCAGGAATTCGTTGATCAGCGGCCCCACGTGCTTGATGCCGAAGGCCAGGGGCAGGGCGATCTTGAGCCGGCCGCGCACCGCGCCGTGGGCCTGGGACACGGCCTGCTCCGCTTCCTCCAGGTCGGCCAGGATGTTTTTCGCCCGCTCATGGAAGGCGCGGCCGCTGTCGGTGAGGGTGGCGCGCCGGGTGGTGCGGTGCAGGAGTTCCGCGCCCAGGCGCGCCTCCAGGTTGGCGAGGCGCCGGCTGACGGCGGATTTCGCCACTTCCAGCCGCTCGGCGGCGGCGCTGATGCTGCCCGAGTCCACCACGGCCACGAACATGTTCAGGTCGGCAAAACGGTCCATGTGTTCTCCATGCAAGAACAATCAATTGCGAATCTATGCCTTTATCCGTGAGTTGTTAACACTAAGAATGGAATCCAGGCGAATGACCTACTGAATCCCTCAACTTCCGGAGAACCCCAATGCAAACCGTCCACAACACCACTCCTTCCGTCCTCCACATCCTGCGCGTCGATTCCAGCGGCCGTGGCGGTGGCTCCAGCGGTGGCTCCGTCACCCGCGAACTGGCCGACCTGCTCATCCAGGGCCTGGTGGATCGCCAGCCCGCCCGCATCGCCACCCGCGACGTGGCCAAGGGGCTGCCCTTCGTCGACGCGCATTGGATCGCCGCCAACTTCACCGATCCGGACCAGCGCGACGACGCCAAGCGCGCCGCTCTGGCCCAGTCCGACGCCCTGGTGCGGGAAGTCGTGGAAGCCGACCTGCTGGTCATCGGCGTGCCCCTCTATAACTTCGGCGTGCCGGCGAGCCTCAAGGCCTGGATCGACCAGATCGCCCGCGCCCGGGTCACCTTCCGCTACACCGAGCAGGGCCCGGAAGGCCTGCTCAAGGGCAAGAAGGCCTATCTGGTGGTGGCCAGCGGCGGCACCCAGGTCGGTGGCGCCATCGACTTCGCCACCCCCTGGCTCAGGCACGTGTTGGGCTTCCTGGGTATCACCGATGTGGAAGTCATCGCCGCCGAGCGCCAGATGATCCAGGGCGACTCCGCTCGGGAGCAGGCCAGGGCGCGCATCGCTGAATTATTGGGCCAGGAAGAGCCGACCCGCGCCGCCGCCTGATGTCCTGCCTCCCCCTTTCCCAAAGGGGGAGGCAGGGGGATTTTGCCGGCGATGAAACGCCCGTCTCGGCTGACTTCCGAAACCGTTCACATCACCAAGGAGATCCACCATGAACTCGACCACCCATCCCGAATACGCCGCCTTCCTCCTGCGCCTGTCCCTGGGCGTCATGCTCCTGGCCCACGGCTTGCTCAAGCTGCTGGTCTTCACCCTGCCGGGCACAGTGCAGTTCTTCCAGTCCGTCGGCTTCCCCGGCTGGCTGGCCTACATCACCGTCGTCCTGGAAATCGGCGGCGGCCTGCTCATGCTGGCCGGCTATCGAACCCGCCTGGTGGCCCTGGGCCTGGTGCCCCTCATGCTGGGTGCCATGAGCGTGCACGTGGGGAACGGCTGGGTGTTCAGCGCGCCCAACGGGGGCTGGGAATATCCCGCCTTCCTCGCCGTCGCCCTGATCGTGCAATCCCTGCTGGGGCCGGGCGCCTTCACCCTGGCCTATACCCGGCAAGCGCAACTCGCCCGGGCTTGAGGCCACACCTCGCCCGGTCCAAACTCGAACCCGAGAGAAGGAGGCCATCATGACAACACGCAACATTCGCCAACTGGTGCAGGCCCGCGCCGTCTCCGAAGGCGCCGGCGTCACCGTCCACCGCAGCATCGGCACCCCGGCCCTGAAGAACCTGGACCCGTTCCTGATGCTGGACCACTTCGGCAGCGACGACCCGGACGAATACATCGCCGGCTTCCCCGACCATCCTCATCGCG
>CAZEOR010000229.1:0-5327 GCA_964513695.1 uncultured Thiobacillus sp. | reverse complement strand
GGATCTCAGCCCCCGCACCCCAGCCGACCGCAATGGGCAGGGTTCCGGCGAGAGCGGCCAGAGTGGTCATCATGATGGGCCGGAAACGGATCAGGCAGGCCTGAAAAATGGCTTCATTCGCTGGCATGCCGTCCTTGCGCTGCCGCTCCAGGGCGAAGTCGATCATCATGATGGCGTTCTTCTTGACGATACCGATAAGCATGATGATGCCGACGAAGGCATAGAGGCTCAGATCCACCTTGAACAGGGTCAGCGTCAGCAGGGCACCCAGGCCGGCCGAGGGCAGGCCCGAGAGTATGGTCAATGGGTGGATGAAGCTCTCATAGAGGATTCCCAGCACCAGATAAACCACCAATACCGCAACCAGCAGCAGAAGGCCCAGGCCTTTCTGGGAAGCCTCGAAGGCTTGGGCAGTACCTTGCAGACTGGTGTTCAGCGAAACCGGCAGACGGATTTCCTGTTCCATCGTCTTGAGGCGTTTGACTGCCTCGCCAAGGGAAATGCCGGGCTGAAGGTTGAAGGAGATCGTGACCGAGGGCAATTGGCCCTGGTGATTGACGGTCAAGGCTTGGGAAGCGCGGGTGATGCGGGCCACGGTTTCCAGGGGGATCAGGCTGCCGTTGCTGGAGCGCACATGCAGTCGCGCCAGCGTGGCGGGATCGGCCTGGAATTCCGGCGCCAGTTCCAGGATGACCTGGTACTGGTTGGTGGCGCCGTAAATAGTAGAGATCTGACGCGAACTGAAGGCGCTCTGCAAGGCATCCTCCACCTGGCCGAAGCTCAATCCCAGGGCGGCGAGCTTGTCCCGGTCCACATCCAGGGCCATGACTGGACTCTTATTATTGAGGTTGCTGTTCACATCCACGAAGCCGGGCAATTTGCGGATGTGGCCGAGCAGTGTGTCGGTCCATTCATACAGTTCATCCAGATCGGTGTCTTGCAGGGTGTACTGATACTGCCCGGAGGAAATCTGGCCGCCCAGGCGGATGGGTGGTGGATTTTGCAGAGAAACCTTGATGCCCGGTACCGAGGACAACTTGGGCCGAAGTTCCTGGATTAGCGCATCCGGGCTCAATTTGCGCGGATTGGACACACCGCTACGGGGCTTCAGTTTGAATAGCATGATGCCGGTGTTGGGCGTGATGCGTGAGCCGCCGGAGCCCACCACCGACATGAAAGTTTCGATGTTGGGGTTCTTCGCGGCGATGGCGGCGACTGCTCGCTGGCGTTCGACCATGCTGGCGAAGGAAGCATCCGGTGCGCCCTCGGTATAGGCGATGATCTGGCCGGAATCCCCGCTGGGCAGGAAATCTTTGGGAATGTCCCGGTACAGAGAAACGCTGGCTGCCACGGTCAGAAAGAACACGACCAGCACCCAGGGCGAATGGGCCATGGCCCAGGTCAGGCTGGTCCGATATCCAGCCAGCAGACCGTCGAAACCGCGCTCGAACAGCCAGTAGAGACGGCCGTGCTTCACGGTTTTCTCGTGGCGCAGGTAGCGGCTGGCCAGCATGGGGGTCAGCGTCAGGGACACAAAACCGGAAACCAGGATGGCGGCGCTGATGGTCACGGCGAACTCGTGCAGAAGGCGGCCGATGATGCCGCTCATAAACATGACCGGAATGAACACGGCTACCAGGGAGAGCGTCATGGACACGATGGTGAAACCGATTTCTCGCGCCCCCAGGATGGCCGCCTGGAACGGGGTCTCCCCCTTTTCCACGTGACGAACGATGTTTTCCAGCATGACGATGGCGTCGTCCACGACAAAGCCGACCGACAGGGTCAGGGCCAGCAGCGACAGGTTGTCCAGGCTGTAGCCCATGGCATACATGGCGGCAAAGGTGCCGATCACCGAGATGGGCAGTGCCAGGGCCGGTATCAGGGTGGCCGAGAGATTGCGCAGGAACAGCAGGATCACCAGGATCACCAGACAGCCCGCCAGAACCAGGGTGAACTGCACGTCGTTGACCGATTCGTGGATGGTGATGCTGCGGTCATAGAACACCTTCAGTTCGATGGAGGCGGGCAACTTTTCCTGGAAGGCTGGCAGGATGGCCTTGATGGCATCCACCGTGGCGATGGTGTTGGCGCCTGGCTGGCGCTGGATGGCCAGGATAATGGAGCGTGCCTGCCGGTCCTTGTCCACCAGCCAGTTTGCCCGCTTGTTGTCTTCCACATCATCCAGCGTGCGCGCCACCTCTTCCAGTCGGACCGGCGCGCCATTTCGATACGCTACGACCAGGGGTCGATATTCGGCGGCGGTTTCCAGTTGCCCATTCGAGCGAATGGCGAAAGTCTGTTTGCCGCCTTCCAGATTGCCGGTGGGCTGGTTGACATTGGACTGGGCGATGGCCTTCTGCAGTTCGTCGATGCCGATACCCCGGGAAGCGAGCTGGTTGGGGTCGGCATGGATTCGCACAGCGAATTTCTGGGCGCCATAGATCAGCACCTGGGCCACACCCGGGATGGTGGAGATGCGCTGGGCAAGCTGGGTTTCGGCATACTCGTTTACCGTCTGCAAGGGCAGGGTGGTGGACAGCATGGCGACATAGAAGATAGGCATGTCCGCCGGATTCACCTTACGGTAGGAGGGGGGAGTCGGCATCTCCGGCGGCAGCTTGCGCTGGGCGGCGGCAATGGCGGCCTGCACATCCTGGGCGGCGGCGTCGATGTCCCGGTCCAAACTGAATTGCAGCGTGATGGTGGTCGCCCCGCGCGCACTGGTGGAATTCATGTTGTCCAGGCCGGAGATGGTGGAGAACTGGGCTTCCAGTGGTGTCGCCACGGAAGCTGCCATAGTCTCCGGCGAGGCGCCGGGCAGGTTGGCGCTGACCGAAATGGTCGGAAAATCCACGCTCGGCAACTCTGATACCGGCAGAGCCCGGTAAGCGATCAGACCGAACACCAAAAACGCCGCCATCATCAGCGTCGTCATCACCGGCCGGCGGATACAGAGTTCGGGCAATTGCATGGCGTTCTGTTCAGCGAGCGGAAGCGGTGGCGGGGGGCTGTTGCCCGGAGGACTTCTCTCCTGGTGGCTTCACCTTCACCTTGGCGCCTGGCACCAGACGGGAATGGCCGTCGGTGACCACCGTTTCTCCTTCATCGAGGCCCTTGGTGATAACCGTTGATCCTGCACGGGAAGCAGCAATATCGACTTTTCGCATCTCTGTACCCGCATCGGGCTTGACCACATAGACGAAGCTGCCGTTCGGCCCCTGCTGAACCGCCTCGGTGGGCACCACCACGGCATTGCGCAAGGTATCCAGGATCATGCTCACGTCCAGGAATTGCCCCGGTGTCAACAGTCCGTTCTTGTTCGAAAGTTCGGCCTTGATGCGGATGGTGCCGGTGGTTGAATCCACGGCGTTGTCGATGAATCGGGTTTCTCCGCTGAAGACTTGCTTGCCGTCACCTGGAACACGGACATCGACCTTGATGCCACCCTTGGCCATGGCAGCCCGGATGCGGGGCAGATGTTTTTCCGGTACGGCGAAGGAGACATACAAGGGTTGAACCCGATTCACCACGGCCAGGGCGGTATCGTTGATCTTCACCGCCGCGCCGGGGAAAACCAGCTTGGCGCCGACCATGCCGGCGAAGGGCGCGCGCAGGGTTGTGTAACTTAGCTGCAAGCGGGACAGTTCAAGAGTGGCCCGGTCGGCCTGGACCGTGGCCGCCATGGCTTCGGCATTGGCGC
The DNA here is from genome assembly GCA_964513695.1 of uncultured Thiobacillus sp. GTDB lineage: Bacteria > Pseudomonadota > Gammaproteobacteria > Burkholderiales > Thiobacillaceae > PFJX01. The sequence goes on along the minus strand of CAZEOR010000229.1, from coordinate 1,624 downwards.
GGGTTTCCGCCACCTTCTCATCAGATACAAAGCCCTGTTTTTGCAGGGTTTGATAACGCTCGACATCCGCCAGAGCCTTTTTCAGCAATGCCTGGTCACGTACGAGGCTGGCTTCGGTCTGAGCGGCACGCGCCTTGAAATCGGCCTGATCCAGGCGGATCAGCACATCACCCGCTGCCACCCGCTGGCCTTCGGAAAAGGGAACCTCCACCACCTGACCGTCGAGCCGGGATTTGAGCGTCACGGTTTCGTAGGCTTCGCCGCGCCCTACGACTTCCAGAAGCACCGGTATGTCGCTCAGGCTTGCTTTGGCGATGGTGACCGGCACAGGTGGGGGCGGTTTCTTCACCGTTTCAGTCTTTTCGCCCGGCGCGCCGCCAAACTTGTAGGCGGCCCCCCCCGCAATGACCAAAATGACTGCCAACAGCAATACGGATTGGGTCTTCATATTCCTGTCCAGATGGCGGGTTACCCGCAATGATCCAAGGCGGAACTTACGCGATTTTCAGCCGGAATGCTGTGGCGCTTGCTGAACTGGGTCAATATCCCCGTTGCAAGGAGAGAGGGAAGCGGTACCCTCTCCCGCATCGCTTGCAGGAGAGGATATGCGGCAAGTCTTGTTCCCGCAGGCTACTTCAGGCTGAGCCGCCCCGGGGCCAAGTTGGTTTTGTGACAATACGGCGACGGCTTGAGGGGCTGGGTGGCCGCTACTTGAGTTCTTTCATGGTGTAGCTGCCATCTTTCTTCCATTGGATCTCGGCGTTGATGAAGTAGGTCTTTAGAGCCGGCTTCAGCAGTTTGGCCATATCGTGGGCCTCGCCGCCTCGACCGGCGGAGCCGCAGAAGAAGATGATGGGTTTGTCCACAGGTAGTTTGTCGATCTGTTTTTCCAGGGAATTTATTGGCATGTTCAGCGCACCCTTGAAGGTACCGGTGGCAAATTCGCTCGGGTCGCGCACATCGATCAGGGCGAGAGTATCGGGCGCCTCCTTGAAGATGCGCTCGAAGGAAGCCACGGTGATGCTGCCGCTTTCCTTGCCCTGCTCAATGGCCGGGGTCTTGGCCATGGCGCCGGGCTCGTCACCCGCCGGGCCGGGACCAAACGCTTTTTCCCAGGCCGGATAGCCTTCCGGCACCACCTTGACGTTGCTGTAGCCAAGCTTGACAGCCTTGTCCGCCGAGTTCGAGCTCAGCTTGCAGGGCAGGCCGCCGCAATAGAAGTAGAGGGGCGTGGCCTTGTCGGTGGGCAACTTGGAAACCATCGAATCGAAGCCGGAATCCGGGATGCTCACGGCGCCGGGGATGTGGCCTTTGTCGTACATACGCGCCTTGGGCCGGGAGTCGACAATGAGCATGGGCGCCTTCTCGTCCATCTGCTTCTTCAGGAAGGCCACGCTGACCGCGCCGATGTTGCCCTTCTTCAACCAGTCTGGATAACCCTCGGCATAGACCTTGACGTTGCCGTAGCCCAGCTTCTCGGCCTTGAAGGCGGACTTGTGGCTGAGGATGCAGTCCACGCCGCCGCAATAGAACACTAGCAGGGCGGCTTTGTCCGCCGGCAGCCTGTCCGTCATCTTCTCAAACTGGGTGTCCGGGATGCTCACCGCCGTGGGGATGTGGCCCG
>CAZEOR010000228.1:0-5328 GCA_964513695.1 uncultured Thiobacillus sp. | reverse complement strand
CTTTCAACAGCACCAGGGTGATGTTGTCATGTCCGCCATTGTCGTTGGCGACCTGAACCAGTACCTGACCAGTCAATTCCAGATTCTCCCGCAACTCTGCCACCGCCGTTTCTATGTCGGCGTCAGACACCATGGTGTTGAGGCCATCGGAGCAAAGCAGGAATACGTCGCCGGGGGCCACCCGGCTGTGACCGATATCGGCGGATACAGTGGCGTCCATGCCCAGTGCGCGAGTCACCAGGTTTCGGTTGTGGGACAAACGCGCCTCTTCCTTGGAAACAAAGCCTGCCCCCACCTGGGCCTGGAGGAAGGAATGGTCGCGCGTCAATGGATGCAGCTTGCCTCCACGCAGCCTATAGACGCGTGAGTCTCCCACATGAGCCACGATGGCTTCATCCCCTCGCGTCAGCACCAGGGCCACTGTGGTACCCATGTTGGCCTGTTGCCGATCGAACAAGGGGCTGCGGCGAATTGTCTGGTTGGCGTGATTCAGGGCATCGAGCACGGTATTGCCCAGGGCTTCCGGATCGTCTTTCGCCTGGGGCAGCGTCTCAGTCAGACGCTTCTGGATCGCATCCACACATAGCCGGCTGGCCACATCACCCGCCTGGTGGCCACCCATGCCATCGGCGACGATATAGAGGCCCATGTCCGGATCGACCAGATGGCTGTCCTCGTTGTGTTCGCGCCGCATGCCTTTATGGGTGGCGCCCGTGCTCTCGTATGCGAAGGTTGTACTGGTCATGTCGAAGGCCCTACGAGTGGTTTACCTGCCTGATGTAACTGGGGATTATGCCAAAGTATGCGACATCTCCGTGCGGCCAATATGTATGTATGAGATGGAAGCAACAGGCCAACCCAGTCCGAATCGATTGCTCATGGCGTGTTCTGCCGCACGAATTCCGCAAAATAGTCGGCCTTGACGATATAGGTGCCGTCACAGTTGAAGGACGCCCGCACGATGCCCTGGGAAAGCGAGATGGCGGCATTGCGCAGGTAGTAGCCCTCGATGGCGCGCAGGGTGTCCAGCCCCTGGCCGATCTCCCGGATCAGTTCCCGCGACATGGGCCGCCAGCCGGCGCGCTGTTCGTCCATGAGCCGGCACCAGTGGGGCGGCAGATAGTTGCGCAGGGGGCCGGTCTGCACCATGGCGCGGATCCACGACACGGTACGCATCTTCTCGTCGTAGGGCAGCGTGACAAAGTGGCGCGCCCGGTAATCCGCCTTGATGAGATCCTCCACGTCGTGGATTTCATAGGCGAAGGGGTTGAAGACGGATTCGGTGCGCACCTCGGAACTGTTGAAGCCGATGTAGATGGCGTAGACGCCGGTTTCCGCCAGCAGCCACTCGCAGGCGGCAAGCGCCTCGCCCGCCACCTTGTCGATGCGGGAATCGTAGCGGGTGCGCAGGGCGGCGGTTTCGCGCAGCGACGGATCCCCCTTGATGCTGATGAACTGCTGGCCCGGCGGCAGGCCGAAGGCGCTGATGATGGCCTCGCGAACCACGCAGTGATCGGCCTCAGCCATCAGATCGGGTTCCCGGGGCGGAGGCGGCACGACGCAATAATCCATGGTGCATCCGTTGACGAAGATCAATGGGCTGGCATTTTACCGGCCCAACGTGAAATACCTGTTCATAAGCGACCCCTTATAATGCGCGGGCTTTTTCATCCCCGGACTTGCCATGATCCACTACTCCGCTTCCACCGCCGTCAATCTGGCGCTCACCGTTCTCGTCCTGTTTTCCCTGATCACCTGGACGCTGATCTTCGCCAAGGGCTGGCTGCAATGGCGCATCCACCAAGACAATGCCGCCTTCACCAAACGCTTCTGGCAAGCCGCCGACCTGGCCGCCGCCGAGCAGATCGCCGGCAAGGCGGCGGGCGCCCTGGCGCGCCTGGCCAAGCAGGGTTTCGACACCCTGCGCCGGATGGGTGAGCGCAAGAATCTGGCCGGTACCGGCGACCGCCAGGTGGTCATGGAACGCAGCCTGTCCCAGCAGGTGCGCAAGGAACAGCACAAGCTGGAGTCCGGCCTCATGCTCCTGGCCAGCATTGGCAGCACCGCCCCCTTCGTCGGCCTGTTCGGCACCGTCTGGGGCATCATGAACGCCATGGAAAGCATCTCCCGCTCCGGCGCCTCCGGGCTGGAAGTGGTGGCCGGCCCGGTGGGCGAGGCTCTGCTCTCCACCGCCATCGGCATCGCCGCCGCCATCCCCGCCGTGCTGGCCTACAACTACGGCGTGCGCGTCACCCGCCTGTCCGTCGCCGAGATGGAGCGCTTCGCCCACGACTTTATGAACCTGGCCTGCCGCGCGGACCAGGACGAGAAACAGGGCTGACATGGCGCTGCGTTCCGACTCCCCCCTGGTGTCGCGGGAAACCGACTTCCAGACCATGAGCGAGATCAACGTCACGCCCCTGGTGGACGTGATGCTGGTGCTGCTCACCATCTTCATGATCACGGCGCCCTTCCTGCTCCAGTCGGTCAAGGTAAAGCTGCCCCAGACCGCGCCGGTGGCCGTCCTCAAGCCGGCTCCGGCCATGGTGGTGAGCGTGCAACCGGACGGCAAGGCTTTCCTGGGCAAGGACCCCATCGAGCTGCCCACCCTGGAGTCCCGCCTGAAGGCCGAGCTGGACAAGACACCGGAACTCACCGTGCAATTGCGTGCCGATGCCGGCGTGCCTTACGGCCGCATCACGGAAGTCATGGCTTCCGTGAGCCGGGCCGGCGTCGCCAAACTCACCTTCATCACCGCCAACGCCCCCGGCAAGGCAGCCCCCCTCCAGGGAAAACGGTGAACCTGCCGATTCGCCTATCCGCCGCGTTGGCCCGGGTGGAAAACCGCCATTGGATCGGTCTGGGCGCCAGCATGGCCCTGCACCTGACGGTCCTGCTCGGCCTGCGCCAGGCGCCCCTGCCAGAACCCAAGCCGGTCAGTTTCGAAATCGCACTGGAAGCGCCCAAACCCGAAGCCCTTGCGCGCACCAAGACGAAATCCCATTCGACGGATGCCAAGGCCAAGCCGAAGAAAACGCTGGCCAAGCGCAAACCCGCCAAACGGGAGCCCCATACCCTGGAAACCCACTGGCGCGGAGAAAGCAAGCCGCCCAAGGAAGCACCTTCGGTAGCCCTGCCAGACGCCCGCGAACTTGGCATCCAGGCGCCCGGCGAGGAGGCGATCAAGCCCCGCGCGGCTGTATCCCGGCACATCGCTGCTTCCACTTCCACCTCCGCTGCCACCTCCATTTCCCAGACTGAAACGGACCAACAGGTCACCGAACCCGCCCTGTCCGAGCCGGGCCAGACGGGCCCCGCCACGGCTGGTCAATCCGGCCCCGTCGGCGAGCCGGGCATCGTCCTCACGGCCAGCACCATCCTGTCGCGCGGCCTGGCGGCAGTGATCGGACGCACCTCGGGCGCCCAAAGCGCGGAAGCCGCCAGCGGACTTTCCACCAGTGGACAGACCAACAGCGCGGGGCAAGGACCGGGTAGCCTGACTTCGAGCCAGGGTTCCGGCGCTGGTCTGAATGTCGCGGCAGGCAACGGTGCCCAGAGCCGCTCCAGCCTGGAAGCGCCCGCCCAGGCTGGCGGCGAGCCTCAGGGCATCCGTCTGACAGCCGCCGGCGCCCTGTCGGAGCGGACCAATCTGCCGGCAGGCAGCGGCGGTCTGGCGGCGGGGCCTGTTTCCGTCGAATCGGGCCGCGCCGCGCCCAGCCAGGCCCAGGGCAACGGCACCGCCCTGGCCAGCACCAGGGCCGGCGGCGCCTCCGCCAACCCCCTGCCCACACCTGGGAAGCAAGCGGGCGGAGGAGCGCGCGGCGCTTCAGCCGATCGCTCGGCCAGTCAGGCCAGCGCCTCCCGTGAAGCCATCGCCAAGCTGGAAGGCAGCGGCGGACAAGCCAGATCGCCGACTGGCCAGGACAAGCACGCAAGCAAAACTGCGGGCAAAGGACAGGGCGGCGCGCCGTCGGAACACCCGACAAGCCGGGGCGATGCATCCGGAGAGGGCATGGCGCTGGTGGCGAGCACAGGCCGGCTTGGAAGCGCCACGGCCGGCGTGGGCAGCATCCGGATAAAAACCACGGGTAGCGGGCCGGGCACCTCCCAGTCCGGCACCAGCCTGGCCCTGGCGCCTGGCGAACCGGGCAGTTCCCCCAAACTTGCCGTGGCCATGCAGCCCCTCTTGGCGAAGCCCGGCATCCGTTACGGCGGTGGCCGGGGCGGCGCGGATGCCGGCACGGGCATGGCGAGCGACTCGAGCGGTGCCGGCACCACCTATCCGGGCACCACCCTGGCCCGCATGGGCGGCGGCGACAAGGAAAGCGCCAACCGGAGCGGTCTTGCCATGGCTTCCGGCGGCGGGACCGTTTCCGCCCGCCCCGAAGGCGCGCCAGCCGGATCCGGAGCGCACGGCACCATGAGCGGCGGCGGCCCCGCCCAAGCGGGAGGAAGCGCGATCGGCATCCAGAAGGAACCTGCCCGCCTGCAAACGGTCAAGCTGGCCGAAACCCAGGTCATGCGCCCCGACACCCAGGCCAAACCGCTGGATGTGCTGGCCCCGTCCACTTATTGCCCGCTGCCCCTGCCCGGCCACAGCTTCCCGAACAACCGTCCGCCCAAACCCGACCAGGATGCCACGACCACACCGGCCTACGCCCAGGACAATCCCAGCTTCATCTTCCCGATCCAGGCCTGGGCCGCCAATATCGAGGGCAAGGCCGTCGTGCGCGTGGAAGTTCAGCCCGACGGCAAGCCCGGCCGGATGTGGCTCAAGCAGTCCAGCGGCAGCGGCATACTGGACCGGGATGCCCAGGTTCAGCTCACGCTCTGGCATTTCATACCGGCCCGGAAAAACGGCCAGCCGGTCACCGCCTGGATCGACGTGCCGGTGGTCTATCGTTTGCAGGAAGCCAAGAAGTAACACCAGGGAACCCAATCAATGATCGAAGCTAGCCGACTGAAAGGAAACGCCATGAAACTCCGCGCGCTGCCCCTCCTCCTCGCCCTCTCCTGCACCAGCCTGCCGGCGGCGGCGCAAATGCCGCTGCCGATCCCCGATCCCTTGCAGGCCATGCAGATGGCTCTGCGCTACTACCAGATGGCGGCCCAGGCGGGTGATCCGGAAGCCCAGACCAAGATGGGCTGGATGTTCGAGAACGGCATGGGCGTGGCCAAGGACATGGCCAAGGCGGCCGAGTGGTACGCCCGCGCGGCCCAGCAGAAGGAACCGGTGGGCCTGTACAACCTGGGCCTCATGTTCATGCGCGGCCAGGGCGTCACCCAGGATATGGACCAGGCCGCCAAGCTCATGACCGGCGCCGCCGA
>CAZEOR010000227.1:0-5354 GCA_964513695.1 uncultured Thiobacillus sp. | reverse complement strand
ATCGGTGATGGACTGATCCGCATCGCAGTGGGGCTGGAAGATGTGGCTGATTTGTCTGCCGATCTGGCGCGCGGGCTAGCCTGGTTTCAGGCTGTTTGGCCTTTTGGCGTTGTCAATCTCAGGCCGTGTAGGCGACTAGTTTTTCCCGGTCCAGAACATTTATGGCGCGGCCCCTCACTTGGATGAGCCCCGCATCGGAGAGTTGACCTAGCACCCGCGACAAGGTTTCCGGCGCCAGATTGAGTTGGGAGGCGATAGTCTGCTTGCTGGCGGACAGGTTGATCTCATAGGCGGAGTGGTCCCCGGATGGGGCAGCCTGAACCAGGAAACACACCACCCTCTGGACACTGCCACGCAGCATGCAGGTCTCCATGTCGCCCAGAAGTTCGTGCAAGCGGGTGGAAAGACTTGCCATCATTTTCCTGCACAGCATGGTGTTGCTATCCATCGCTTCCAGCAGAACCCGTTTGGAAACCAGCAAGAGCAGGCTTTCGGCAGTGGCCTGTGATGAAACCGGATAGGGCTTGTCAAGAAAAACCACTGCTTCCCCGAATGTTGCGCCGGGACCGCACATGTGTACCACCTTCTCCATGCCCTGGGCCGATGGCAAAGACAACTTGACCTGGCCCATCACCACGACATGCATGCCTTCCGCTGGATCTCCCTTGTGGAAGATCAGCTCATTTTTCTTCACTCTGAACTCTCGGCAACCAGATGAAATCTGGGCAAGTTCGCTCTCTGACAGGCCGCGAAAAAGCGGCTGGCGGGAAAGGATTTCGGCAATGGAGTGGCGCGTTTCCAGGATCAAGGTGAGTTCTCGACTATCAAGGGGTTCGGCGGCGCGGCATTAAGACATTTTAAGCGTGTCTGAAACTTGACCATTGTCAAAGTAATTTCAGGACTCGGTTGTCAGCATTTGCCTGCTGTCTAACCGAGGAGGAAGACCGTGAATTTGTCAGGCATTTTAGTGGTGGCACAACCCGAAAGTCAGGGACAGGTGGTGGCGGCGCTCAACGCCCTGGATGGGGTTGAAGTCCATCAGGTGGACGAGGCGACAGGTCGCATTGTCGCAGTCCAGGAAGCCGCTGATATCCACGCCGAGATCGAAGGAATCAAACGCATCAAGGCGGTCCCCCACGTGATCATGGCAGAGATGGTTTACCACTATCTCGCCGAGGACGAGCGGAAGTATGAATCCGTGCCGCCCGAGCTGGAGGACAAGCAGGAAGGTTTCGAGACTTGTGTCGTACCCGAATATCTGAACAGTTGATCGAGCTAGGAGGCTGAGATGGGACTTTCGCGTCGTGATTTTCTGAAGACCAGTGTTGCCGGGGCGACCGCCGCCACGGTGGGTATGCCGTTGTCCAAGCAAGCAGAGGCCGCCGTTTTGGCCGGCGAGAAGGACTGGCAATGGGACAAAGCGGTATGCCGTTTCTGCGGTACCGGCTGCGGCATCATGGTGGCGACCAAGGATGGCCGTATCGTCGCAACCAAGGGTGACCCTGCTGCCCCTGTAAACAAAGGCCTGAACTGCGTCAAAGGCTATTTCAATGGCAAGATCATGTACGGCCAGGATCGCCTGACCCAGCCCCTGTTGCGCATGACCGACGGCAAGTTCGACAAGAAAGGCAAGTTCGTCCCCATCACCTGGGAAAAAGCCATCGACATCATGGAAGAGAAGATGCGCTGGGCGCTGAAGGAGAAAGGTCCCACCGGCATTTCCATCTTCGGCTCCGGCCAGTACACCATCCATGAAGGTTATGTAGCCGCCAAACTCATGAAGGCCGGCTTCCGTTCCAACAACCTCGATCCGAATGCGCGTCACTGCATGGCTTCTGCGGTGGTTGGTTTTATGCAGACATTCGGCATTGATGAGCCCGCAGGCAACTACGACGACATCGAACACACCGATACCGCAGTGCTGTGGGGCGCCAACATGGCTGAGATGCACCCCATTCTGTGGTCGCGCATCACCGATCGCCGCCTGACGCACAAAAACATGAAGGTGGTCAATATGTCCACCTACGGCAACATGTCTTCCGACATTGCCGACACCGAGATCATTTTCTCACCCAGTGCCGATCTTGCGATCTGGAACTACATTGCCCGCGAAATCATCAAGCGCAATGCGATGAATAAAGATTTCGTCGACAAACACTGCGTCTTCACCACCGGCCCCAACGACATCGGCTATGGCTTCCGTCCGAAAAATGCCGAAAAGTTTGCCTCGGCCGCCGAGATGGAGATCGTCAAGAACGAGCAGGAACATGTGCTCGACAAGTGGGAAGCGACTGCCCAGGGCAAGAAGGAAGGCGATGTGGTCAAACAGGCCAACGCCGCCACGCCGGACAAGCATTGGCATATCTCCTTCGAGGATTTCGCCAAGGCGGTCGAGCCCTATACACTGGATTTCGTAGCCCCGCTGGCCAAGGGTGATCCGGATGAGCCCATCGACAAGTTCAAGGCCAAGCTGAAGCTGCTGGCGGATTACTACTGCGACCCCAAACGCAAGATCGTGTCCTACTGGACCATGGGCTTCAACCAGCACCAGCGCGGAACCTGGGTCAACGAGCAGGCCTATATGGCCCACTTGCTGGTCGGCAAGCAGTCCCAGCCTGGCAATGGCGCCTTCTCCCTGACCGGCCAGCCTTCCGCCTGCGGCACCGCGCGCGAAGTCGGTACATTCGCACACCGGTTGCCCGCAGACATGGTGGTGCCCATCAAGAAGCACCGGGACATCACCGAGAAGATATGGAAACTGCCCACCGGTACCATCAACCCGGCGGTCGGCAGCCACTTCGTTAAGATCATGCGCGACCTGGAGGACGGCAACGTCTTGTTCTCGTGGACCCAGGTGAACAACCCCTGGCAGAACACCGCCAACGTCAACCACTGGATCAAGGGCGCCCGCGAGATGAACAACTTCATCGTCGTGGCCGAGGCCTACCCCGGCGTGTCGGCCAAGGTGGCCGACCTGGTTCTGCCCGCAGCCATGATCTATGAGAAGTGGGGCGCTTACGGTAACGCCGAGCGCCGCACCCAGGTATGGCGTCAGCAAGTCCCGCCTCCGGGGCAGGCCCGAGGTGATACCTGGATGATGTTGGAGTTGTCCAAGCGCTTCAAACTCAAGGATGTATGGGGTGAGCAGAAGATCCCTGGCCTGAAGGCCGAGGGTTTTGAGGATGGCAAGCTGCCTGACGTGCTGAAGGCGGCGGAAGCCATGGGTTACAACCCGGAAATGACCCTGTACGAAGTGTTGTTCGCTACGCCGGAGAACAAGAAGGTCAAGTGGCCCGATCCCATCGCCAAGGGACATGCCAACCATATTGCCGATTTGCTGGGTGATGGCTGGTTCCCGGAAAAAGCGCTGTTCGAGGAATACCGCAAGTTCGGCATGGGTCATGGCCATGATCTGGCGCCCTTCGATGTCTACCATGCCGACGACGTACGCGGCCTGCGTTGGCCGGTGGTCGAGAAGGATGGCAAATGGGTCGAGACCTTGTGGCGCTTCAACGAGCAGTATGACCCGTATGTGAAGAAGGGCAGCGGGTTCGATTTTTACGGCGACTTCGCCAAGGCTATCCCGGTCGGCAACCTGGATGGTGTCACCGATCCCAAGCCGAAACCTCTACCGGGACGCGCCAAGATATTCTTCCGGCCCTACGCCTCGCCAGTCGAGAAACCGGACGCCAACTACGACCTCTGGTTGTGTACCGGCCGTGTGCTGGAACACTGGCACTCCGGAACCATGACCCGACGTGTTCCGGAACTGCACCGTGCCGTGCCATCTGCCGTCTGCTGGATCAACACCAAGGATGCTGCCGCCAAAGGGCTCAAGCGTAATGATCTGGTCTGGGTGGAATCGCGCCGTGGCAAGGTCAAGGTACGTCTTGAAACCGGTGGCCGAAACAGAGTGCCGCGTGGCTTGGTCTATGTGCCCTGGTTCGACGAGGGTGTGTTGATCAACAAGGTCACTCTGGATACGACTTGCCCGCTCTCGAAAGAGACCGACTACAAGAAGTGCGCGGTGAAGGTCTACAAGGCCTAAATTGGCAATCAACCGGCTCTCTCCTTCCGGAGAGGGTCGGGGTGAGGAGATATAAGCAGTCTCTTCACCCCGGCCGGAACGGCAGTCATGTAACGGAAGAAATAGATGTCAGATCAAGGCGTTAATCGCCGCGATTTCCTGGTAAAGATGGCGCAAGGTGCGGCGCTTGCTGGCACGGGTGGGTTGCTATGGGACTACATCCTGCGCCAGGAAGCCTATGCCTCGCCTTACGCCTTACGCCCGCCAGGAGCATTGGCGGAGAGCGATTTCAATGCTGCATGTATCAAGTGCGGTCAGTGTGTTGTTGCCTGCCCGCCGTTCATCCTCAAGCTGGAACCGGCCGGCGGCGCATTGCCCATTGGTACACCTTATTTTGAGCCGCGCACTGGTGCTTGCATCATGTGTCCGGACATTCCCTGCATGAAGGTTTGTCCCACCGGCGCATTGTCACCGCAGTTGAAGAAGATCGAGGATGCCCGCATGGGCTTGGCGGTGATTGATATCGAGAATTGCCTATCCTGGAAGGGACTGCGCTGCGAGATATGTCATCGCGACTGTCCACTCAAGGGCAAGGCGATAGTCCTGGAAACCGATCCACGCGGCACATCCAAGCATGCTGTGTTCCGTCCCATAGTCAATTCCGATGCTTGTACCGGCTGTGGCATATGCGAGAAGGCTTGTCCCACTCAGGTGGCTGCCATTCGCGTCCTGCCCCACAAACTGGTACAGGGAAAGATTGGGGACCACTATCGTCTTGGTTGGACCTTCGACACTGAGATTACTCAGGACTTCAAGCCGGCCCAGAAAGTTGGCCCTGCTCCTGTCAATTCGCCGCCTCCGACCTCCGGTGGCAAGCCAGCAGGTGTGGATTACCTGAATAGTGGTGGCCTATGAATGCACCAGAATCCGGGGTCCAGACCAGTCTGACCGAGCATCCGGTTCCGACAGGGTTGTGGGCGTGGCGCTATATCATCCTGCGCCGCATCAGCCAACTCGGCATCCTCCTTATGTTTTTTGGATCGGTGCATTGGGGCTGGCAAGTGGCCAAGGACGTACCTTTGCTTGCTGGCAATCTGTCCGCATCAAAATTCATCGGTCTGATTCCACTGACCGATCCCTTCGCCGCTTTGCAGATATTCATGACTGGTCATGTATTGCAGAAAGAAAGCTTGATCGGCGCAGCCATTGTCATGGGTATCTATCTGCTTGTCGGCGGCCGCATGTTCTGCGCGTGGATCTGCCCGGTGAACATCGTGACGGATGGTGCGGGTTGGTTGCGCAACAAGCTTGAAGTCAAGCCCATTTT
>CAZEOR010000226.1:3757-5358 GCA_964513695.1 uncultured Thiobacillus sp. | reverse complement strand
GCGTAGTAGTCCTGGAGTTGGGCGAGGTAGTCGGGGTCGGTGGGCATGGCGGCTTATCGAACGATCGTTCGATAAGGCTAGGTGCCCACCCTCCGGATGTCAATCGAAGAGGAAGCACACATTCGCCAAACCGAGCCTTTCAAGCGGTTACGCTGGCAACTGCGCATTGGCCGGCTCTCGTTTATCCGCCTTCTCGACAAGCCCCAGAATTGCCGACTGTGCTTTTTCCATTGCGTGCTTGACCGGATCCACAGATAGCCTCGCATATATCGCCGTGGATTGCGGATCCTTGTGACCCAATGCCCCCCCCGTAACCACCAAACTCGCGCCTTCGATCACCATCCAGCTCGCGAGAGAACGGCGCAGATCATGCAGCCGCACGCCAGTCAGGTCGGCGCGCTTCAGTAAACGCTGCCAAGCGCCTTTGGGTGGCGTGATGTAGCCTGTTTTGCTGTCCGACGGGAAGACATACTCCCCCGAAGCCTCTTGTTGGCGTCGCTTCAGGATTTCCAGGGTCGCGCTGGTGAGGGGCACCACCAGGACATCACCATTCTTGGAATGTTCGCTGGGAATACGCCAGCGTCCGAGAGTCAGGTCCAAGTCCTCCCAGCGCATCGCAAGCACATTACTGCGCCGGGCACCGGTCAGCAGGAGCAGTAGGAGGGCATCTCGGGTCGCTTCGCCTTCGACTTCGCCCAATGCCGCGAAAAAACGTGGGATCTCATCGGCTTGGAGGAAACGGTCTCGCTTCTGCTCACGGAACTTCTCGACGCCTGCGGCCGGATTTTCGAGACTGATCAGGCCCATCTTGTTCAGTCGATTGAAGATCGCCCGCAACAGCTCAAGCATCCGATTGGATGAGTACGTTCCGCACGTGAGGCCAAGATTCGCGTGAAGCTTCGTTACATCCTCGCGCCGGATAGCCGAGAGCTTCCGGTTGGTCCAGTCCACTGCGCCATCGGGCTTGGTTCTCTCGCGACCGTGGCGCTTGCGGTCCCCGTCAGGCAGTTTGCCCAGATAGAGATCGAACATGTCCCGCATGGCGGGGATGGTCTTCAGTCCATGGGGTATGGCGTAGCGGTTGAGGTAGGTATCGAAAGCCTCCCGCAGGGTCATCTCGGCGCGCTTCTCTCGCTTCACGTCAGCAGGGTTGCGACCGTTGGCAATTTCACCATTCAGCTTGGTCGCGGCCTTGCGGGCTTGTTCCACGGTCATTGCCGGATAACCACCAAGACGCACCCACTCCGCGCGATTCTCTATCCAGCGCACCAGATAGAACGACTTGGCGCCTGAGCTGGTCACGCGAAGCGCCAGTCCTTTGACCTCGTCATCAAACCAGGTCGCGCGCCTGCCCTGTGCGGGCAGTGGCAACTTGTCGATGGTGGTTTTGTTGAAGCGAATCTTGCTCTCGGACACACTCTCCCCTTTCGTAAGCCTCTGTAATTTTCGACAAACTGCCCGCTTTTGGGCTAAGGCCGGGCAAATGCCGGGCTAAGGAATTGCAGCTAACCCCATAAAGCTCAGCTGTGTCATGTATAGCATAACCAACTGTTTTTATGGATTTTAATAGGGTGCGTTAAGGTTTGGGAAAGTACGGAAAA
>CAZEOR010000226.1:0-3657 GCA_964513695.1 uncultured Thiobacillus sp. | reverse complement strand
AACTGTTTTTATGGATTTTAATAGGGTGCGTTAAGGTTTGGGAAAGTACGGAAAACCACTCCAAATCCGGCTACGAACCAGGGGGTCGTGGGTTCGAATCCTGCCGGGCGCGCCAATAAAGACAAGGGCCTGCGGAAACGCAGGCCCTTGTTGTTTCTGCCGATCCTCCAATACCCCTTGTTATTCACAGTTTGGCGCCGTTGACAGCGAGGTTGTTGCTCCTGGCACAAAGCGATGCGGGTGCCCTACTGGGGTGGCGTGTTGCTGTGGCCCCCTAGCCCAAGCTGCCTGTCCTATTGGGAAGAACTGCCGGAAGCGAAGCCGGGCGCAAACAGGGAAATGACCGCGCCAGACAACCATTTCCAGACGGCTTATCAGTCACCGTCACAAATCCGCAACCATGTTCGCTTAAGGTCCAAGACACGCTGAGATGGGCCGTTTGGGCCTTTGCCAAGCCAAGCTCGGTCGATCTTTCCAATATGAACACCAGGAGCAATCTATGCGCGTCAGACCTATTTCCACCCTTTTCCTCGGCCTACTGCTGTCCGGCACGGCTTTCGCCAGCCCCGCCTTCGTCAACGGCTTGGCCATTTCCGGCGCAACCATGGATCTTTCTGCCGGCTCGACCACCGATCGTCGCGTCGGCTTCTTCTCGGATATCTACTACGACCCCAACCGCAATGAATGGTGGGGTCTATCCGACCGCGGTCCTGGCGGCGGCACCCTCAATTACGAGACGCGAGTACAGCGCTTCACCCTGGACGTGGACAAGAACACCGGCGCCATCTCCAACTTCCAGATTGTCCAGACCATCAAGTTCAGCAACGGCGGCAACGCCATGAACGGCATCGCCCCCAGCCCCACCAGCGTGCTGGGCAACGCCCTCGACCCGGAAGGCTTCGTCGTCAACCCGAAGAACGGAAATTTCCTGGTTTCCGACGAATACGGTCCGTCCCTCTATGAATTCAACCGTAGTGGCCAACTGGTGCGTACCTTCACCACGCCGGCCAACATCGTGCCGCGCAATACGGGCACGGGCACGCCGAATTTCGCCGCCGACCCGACGGGTTCGGACGCTGCCGGCAAGCGTACCAATCGGGGCTTCGAAGGCTTGGCGGTCAGTCCGAATGGTCAATACACCTACACCATGCTGCAAAGCGCCATGCTGGACGAGGGCGGCGGCAACGGCTCGATCAACCGCATCGTCAAGTTCGACAACAGCACGGGCAAGGCGGTAGCCCAGTATGCCTACCAGATGAAGCGTTCCGGCCAGGGCCAGGGCATCTCCTCCCTGGTGGCGATCAACGACCATGAGTTCATGGTCCTGGAGCGAAACAACCGGGGTGTTGGCGTGGGCGCCGACTTCGCCACCGCCGACAAGGAGGTCTACAAAATAGACATCTCCGGCGCCACCAATGTGACCGGTATCGACCTGGATTCGGGCGCGGTCTATGCGAAGGTAACCAAGTCGGCCCAGTTCCTGGACATCGATGCCAACACCATCGATCTGGATGGAGACGGCGACATCGAGAGCGTTGGCAAGTCTCCCGAAAAGTGGGAAGGGCTTGCCATCGGTCCTAAATTGAACGACGGCAGCTTCCTGCTCCTGGCCGGCACCGACAACGACTACAGCGTCACCCAGAACGCGGAGGGTACCCAATTCGACGTCTGGTTCAATTTCAATGATGCCAATCCTTATGCCACAGCCATCCAATGCCCCATGGGCTCCACGGCTGGCTGCACCGGCACGCTGACCGCCGATCACCACCTGTTGCCCGGTGTTTTACATGCTTACAAGGCTTCCGCCAGCGACCTGGTTGGTTATACGGCCCCGGTTCCCGAACCAGAAACCTGGGCCATGCTGCTGGCCGGCCTGGGCTTGGTGGGCACCATGGCGCGCAGTCGCAAGCATGTCTGACCAATTTGAACGTTCACTCAGGAACCACTGATTATTCCTCCCTGCTCGGGGAGAATAGAGGATGCCGTCAGTGACTATCCCTCTCCCGCGGGGAGGGGGATAGTCACTGACATGTGGACGGGTTAAATCGTCAAATCGCATCCCGTGCCACGCCCAGCAAGGCTTTCTTCAGGCCTTCCTGGATGGGCTGGTCACCAAGCCATATCTTGAGCAGGCTGCGATTGAAAGCAGCGCCGGGAACGTTGCCCAGTAGTCGTTGATTCAACCAGACGCGGGTGCCAACGCCAGGCAGGTAATCCAGCCGCACAACGCTACCCTTGGTGACCGTACCCAGAGTCCGGATCATGCGCAGAAAATGAGCAAGAGGCTCTTGGATGGCCGCCATTTCCTCCCGTGTATTGTTCGCTTCAAGGCCGTCGAGCAGGAATTCAATGTCGTGTTCAGCTGAGATATCGCGGGAGAGTATGACCCGAACACTACGTGGCAGATCGTTCTTCAGCACGATCTGGGCATCGGACTGTTTCTTGGGCAGATACAGGGCTACCGTGTAAATATCCAAGAACAATAAATTCCGTTGCCCAGCGCCGTTCAGGACCAGATCGACCCCGTCCACTCGGGTATGAGTCTCCAGGTTGAAGCGTGCGTCCGCGCTGGCCAGTGCCGATACCGGCGAGAAGGCCATGACCAGGCTCAGCCCGGCAGCAACCCAGGCTGGCAAGCAATGATGGCTACTGCTTCCCACCGGCTTACGCAGGCTTGAAGCGAAAAACCGGCGTTGCATCAGAACGCCAGGCTCATCCAGTCGCTCAAACAAGGATCGGACGCACATTGGCAAAAATCGAGGAAATCGTCCTCGTCCTCGTCCGATCGAAGAACCTTGTCCGATTCATCGTCTTCAATCGGTTCCCGGAGCTTGGCTTCCCACTTCAAGGACATGATGGCCTCCTTTCGTCAAACAGGAGCCCATCATCCAAAAAACTTGTGACCCTACGATGACAACGGGCGCGAGCCATACCGGAACCCATGCCATGAGCTGAACTGCTCATATTCGTGGCACACGAGATTCCTTCTCCTGTCATGTGTAAACACCAGCATGGTGCCCATCACAGCCACTGCACGAAGGACGCCCATGCAAGCCAAATTGAAACCCCTAGCGCTGGCCGTTCTGGCCATCATCTCATTTCAGACGCAGGCCGAAGGCCTCACGGTGCTCCATATCGGGGACCAGGAATCCTGGTTGATCTCCGCCCAGGGGAATCTGCGTGACAACGCCAGCCAGGCCATATCGTTCTATGGCGGCATCGATCGTCTGGCCACCGTGATCGCCAATGCGAAAACCGCCGCCAGCAGCGCCGGTAAATCGGTGATCACCCTGAATGCCGGAGACTCTTTTCTGCCCGGACCGCGCCTGAATGCCAGTTTTGTCAACCTCTCCACGGCCCATCCCGATGGCGGCCAGGACTTCTATGACGCCATTGCAAGCCGCCAGATCGGCATCGACGCCACCACCTTCGGCAACCACGAATTCGACCTCGACAACACCGGTCCCGTGGCCGCCCGTTTCGCCGAGGTATCCGGCTCCACTTATCTATCCGTCAACCTGGACTTCAGCGTGACACCCGAACTGGCGGCCCTGGAAGCCTCCGGCAAGGTGGCCGGCTCCAAAATCGTCACCACCTCTGGCGGCAAGAAGATCGGCATCGTCGGCGCCACCACCCCGCTGCTGCCCGGCATTTCCT
>CAZEOR010000225.1:0-5371 GCA_964513695.1 uncultured Thiobacillus sp. | reverse complement strand
TCTTCATACGCGTTCCGGCTTCTCGGACCGTCCGGAACACCGGCGCCTGCTCTACCGGGCTCGCTACCACGACCATCTCAGGAATCTGCGCACCTAGCAGCCTATCGTTCAGGAATTACCGGCTGCCCGGACCAAGCTTGTGTTCCACCGCGAACACCGCAGCCTCCACCCGGGAGGACAGGTTCAGCTTGGCGAGGATATGGCGCACATGCAGCTTGACTGTGTCGTAACTGATATCCAACTGGCGCGCGATGGCCTTGTTGCTCTCACCCTTGGCCAGGTGGGAAAGAATCTCCCGCTCCCGCTGGGTAAGGGATTCCAGCAAAGAAGTTGAACTGTTGCTCTTGTTGTCCAGCATGCGCACCAGCTTGGCGGTCATGCCCGGCGCCACCACGGTTTCACCGCGCGCCGCCCGGATGATGGCATCCACCACTTCATCCGGCTCCATGCTTTTCAACAGATAACCGTTGGCCCCATTGCGCAGGGCGCGAGCCATGTCTTCTTCCGCTTCGCTCACGGTCAGAATCAGTACCGGCAGACAGAAGCCGTCGGCGCGCAGTTGCTGCATCACCTGGATGCCGTCGATACCTCCGATGTTGAGATCCAGGATCAGCACGTCAGGTTTGTGAGTGTCGAGGAGCGCGGCGACTTCGGACGGATTGCCCGAGATGGCCGCCACGCTGACCGCCCCTCCGCTTTCGAGCAATTCAGCCAGACCTTTGCGGAACAGCGTGTGGTCGTCCACCAAGACGATGCGCAGGCGGCTCATAAGTACTCCCAGTCGCCGCGCGAATTTCCCATTGCGCCCTTCGGACTGCCATTCGGAACGCTCATGGCTGATCCTCCACGCCTTGTCGAGCCGGGAAACTCAGGCGAACGATGGTGCCACCAGCTGCCCGGCTTTCTATGGTGAGCTTGCCGCCCAGCTTGGCGGCCCGTTCACGCATGATGGTCAGACCAAAGCTTTTCCCCATATTGGATGTCGCATTGGTGTGCAGACCCACGCCGTCATCCGCCACATTCACCACATACTGGTTCTCGTGCAGATCCAGGGTAACCACCACATGGCGTGCACGAGAGTGCTTGCAGATGTTGTAGAGGGCTTCCTGGATGATGTGGAACACCTGGATTTCCTCTTCCGGAGTCAGCACCACATCCTGGGCCACATTGAGGAAGTCCACGTCGGCATTGGCCTTCTTGCTGAAGCTTTCCGCCATCTCCTGCAGGGCCGGCACTAGGCCCCGGGGATCGATGCGGTCGCGGAACTGGGTGATGAGGTTGCGCAGTTCCGAATAGGCCATGTCCACGGCCTCCTCCACGTCGCCCAGGTAGCGGTTGGCCCGGTCCTGGTCGCCGTCGGCGAAGGCCTCGTTGAGCACCGACAGCCGCATCTTGGCGTAGGCCAGGGTCTGGGCCAGGGAATCGTGGATCTGGTTGGCCAGCATGGTACGTTCGTTCATCAGCGAGATGCGCATGTTCTCCCGGGTCAGGCGGGTGTTTTCCAAAGCCATGCCCAGGTGCTCGCTGATGGAGTTGAACAGATAGCGGATGTCCTTGGGTAGGGGTTCCGGGTTGTCCAGGAAAATGTTGTACACCCCCAGCACCTTGCCCTTGTGGCGCAAGGGCACAGCATAGACTGTGCTGCAATGTTGGGCGAAATAGATGTGGCGCACCTGCTTCTGGCACACCTCCATGACGCTATCCGCCTGGGATGCCTGGGACAGGGTGGCTTTGCCGCAGATGCCACACTCCAGCGGCACATAGCGCTCCTTCTCGACCAGAGCGGGACTTAGCCCCATGGAGCCCACCATACGCAGATGTGCACCGTCCGCGGTCAACACACGGACCGCGCCGGCCCGCGCGCTGGATATCCTCACCATGATCTCCAGGAAACGCATGAGCATCTGTTCCGTATCGGCATCGGAACTCATGCTGCTGGCGATCTCAGCCAGCACCTCGATCACCGGCAGTCGGTCGCCCCGGTCCTCGGACATATCTGAGTCAGGATCCTTGGACTTGGAACTGGCGGCTACGCCGATGGTATTGAGGGGGATGTGGTAGGTGTCCACGTTGCGCCGATTTCATCCGGGGATGGATAGTGATGGATGGTAAAGGAGCCAACCGTCCACACTCAAAGTGCTTGCAGGAAGCTTCAGAAGTTCTGGGCCAGTTTGTTGCGGGCAAGCGGCGGATTCCTGTCGAAATAACGCTTGATACCGCTTACGATGGCCATTGCCATCTTGTCCTGATATTCCTCGTCATTGAGACGCTTCTCCTCCTCCGGATTGGAGATGAACGCCGTCTCGACCAGGATGGACGGAATATCCGGTGCCTTGAGCACGGCGAAGCCAGCCTGTTCCACCTGGGGCTTGTGCAATTGATTGATGCCGCCTATCTCCTCCAGCACCGCTCTGCCCAGCTTCAGGCTGTCGGCGATCTGGGCGGTCTGGGACAGATCGATCAAGGTCTGTTTAAGGTAAATGTCCTTCACCGCAATGTTCACGCCACCGATCAGGTCAGCATCATTTTCGTGCTTGGCCAACCATTTCGCGGCAGCCGACGTGGCGCCCTTCTCGGACAACGCAAACACCGATGAGCCGCGCGCATGGGATTTGATGAAAGCATCGGCATGGATGGACACGAATAAATCGGCCTGAACCTTGCGAGCCTTGTTCACCCGCTCGTGCAGGGGAATGAAGTAATCGGCATCCCGAGTCAGGTAGGCGCGCATATTCTCGATTTTGTCGATCATGCCTTTCAGGCGGCGGGCAATGGAAAGCGTGATGTCTTTTTCATGGGATCCATTCGCCCCTTTCGCGCCCGGATCCTCGCCGCCATGGCCGGCGTCGATGGCAATGGTGATGAGCCTTACGTATTCGGGCTTGGCCGGCTTCGCGGCTTTCTCCGACTTGACCTCCTTGCCAGTCTTTTCCGTCGACGGAACCGCTTCCTTCTCCACCGGCCTGTTAACCTCGGCCTTGCGGCCAGCCCGCTCGATCGCGTTTTCCACCTGGCTTTCGATGGTTTCCATGGATGCGGGGTAAACATCCATGACCAGGCGATGGCCGTAATCGCCCATTGGTTTCAGGGTGAATACTTGGGGACGGACTTCGGATTTCAATTCCACCACCATACGCGTGACGCCGGGACGATTGAGTGCGACACGAATATTGGCGATATAGGCATCCTGGGGCGTGACCCTGCCGGCGATGTCAATCAAAGCAGCCTCAGGACTCACTCCTTCCAAGTCGAGGACGATGCGTTCCGGGTTCTTGAGTATGAATTGCTTGAAGGTGACAGCCTCATCCAGTT
Organism: uncultured Thiobacillus sp.; assembly: GCA_964513695.1. Classification (GTDB taxonomy): domain Bacteria; phylum Pseudomonadota; class Gammaproteobacteria; order Burkholderiales; family Thiobacillaceae; genus PFJX01. Next base: position 2,059 of record CAZEOR010000225.1, on the reverse strand, counting down.
CGATGGCAAGCCGACTGTACTCTGGCGAAGGCCAGAGACGAGCCGCCTTCACGTTGGCTGCCTGAGCCCAGCCCGCGACCAGCAAGACCAGGCAAGCAAATATGCTCAGGAAGACATCAAGCGTGCGACGCATGCCTTGCCAGCCTCCGTAAGCCCTTTGATGCGAACAAATCGGCCATCCACGCTCCCGCCATCGCAAAAATCCAACTCCACCACCACATCCGGTGCGGGTAGCAACCCGCCACCTTTATCTGGCCATTCCACCAGACAAACGCTGGCGGGATTGAAATATTCACGGAACCCCGCGTCTTCCCATTCAGTCGGATCGGCAAAACGATACAAATCAAAGTGATAGAGATTAAACCTCGGGAAACCATAAAGTTCAACCAAAGTATAGGTCGGACTCTTGACCCGTCCCGAGAAACCCAGTTCCCGCAACAGTCCCCGCGTCAGCGTGGTCTTGCCAGCTCCCAGGTCGCCCTGGAGCCAGACCTTCAGGCCAGGCTCCAGAATGTGCCCGAGGCGGGCGCCCATGGCCAGGGTGGCGGCTTCGTCGGGTAGATCGAGGTGGAAGGAAACGCTCACGCTATCATCCCGCCATGCCTCCGAACCTCAGCCCCGCCGAGCTGGAAACCTTGAAACCCGCCATCCGCGCCTGGGGACGGGAGCTTGGATTCTCTGCGGTGGGCTTCGCGCCCATCGAACTGGGAGAGGCGGAACAACGGCTCATGGACTGGCTGGCATCGGGTTATCACGGCGGGATGGATTATATGGCCCGTCACGGCGTCAGCCGCGCCCGGCCCGCGCAATTGCTGCCGGGAACCGCCAGCCTCATTTCGGCACGGCTGGATTACTTGCCGGCGGCCGCGGAGCCCTGGGCCAACCTGGCCGACGCGAACCGGGCCTACATATCCCGCTACGCCCTGGGACGGGATTACCACAAGTCGATGCGCAACCGCCTTCAGAAACTGGGCGAACGCATCGCGGCGGAAATCGGCCCATTCGCCTTTCGCCCCTTCTCCGACAGTGCGCCGGTCATGGAAGTGGAAGTTGCCAAACACGCCGGCCTGGGCTGGGAAGGCAAGCACACCCTGATGCTGACCCGGAGCGGGTCCTGGTTCTTCCTGGGGGAACTGTATACCGACCTGCCTTTCCCCCCCGATCCGCTCCAGAGCGGCCATTGCGGGAAATGCCAGGCCTGCCTGGACATCTGCCCGACCCGGGCCATCCTCGCGCCCCATGTTCTGGATGCCCGCCGCTGCATCTCTTATCTCACCATCGAGCATGCGGGATCGATACCCGAGGAATTGCGGCCGCTGATGGGCAACCGTATCTATGGCTGTGACGACTGCCAGTTGGCCTGCCCCTGGAACCGATTCGCCCACACCGCCCCCCTTCCCGACTTCCACCCCAGGAACGGCTTGGACAGCGCCGGCCTGCTGGAACTCTTCGCCTGGAGTGAAGCGGAATTCCAAACCCGGCTGGCAGGCTCGGCCATCCGCCGCATCGGCCATGAGCGCTGGCTGCGTAATCTGGCGGTGGCGCTGGGGAACGCCCCATCCTCCCCTGGAATTGTCGCCGCGCTGCTAGGCCGGGCCGATCACCCCTCGGCCCTGGTACGCGAGCATTTACAATGGGCGCTCTCCCGACAGACCAACGGTTCCCCGACACCATGAGCAAGCATCTCAATCCCCGCAGCCCCATTGGCGTGTTCGACTCCGGCGTCGGCGGCCTCACCGTGGTGCGCGCACTCATGGAACGGCTGCCGTTCGAGTCCATCCATTATTTCGGAGACACGGCGCGGGTACCCTACGGCATCAAGTCGGTGCAGACCATTTCCCACTACACCACCCAGATCGCCGAATTCCTGTTGGAAAAACGGGTGAAGTTGCTGATCATCGCCTGCAACACCATGGCGGCGGTCGCGGCGCAACTTGTGCGTGACCTGTCCCCGACCCCGGTGCTGGACGTCATCGAGGCCGGCGCCCTGTCCGCATTGGCCGCCAGCAGGACACGGCGTATCGGCGTCATCGGCACCCCCACCACCATCAACAGCAAT
>CAZEOR010000224.1:0-5401 GCA_964513695.1 uncultured Thiobacillus sp. | reverse complement strand
GAACATGCCCAGAGATGCACTCCAATGGTTGGATCCGTTGACGTCGCTGACGTAGGCGACACGCAGGCCAGGCGTGAAGCCGTAAGCATCGACGCCGGCGTCGCCGCCGGAATCCAGCATGGGATTGTGGACGAAGACGTTGTTGAGGAAGGCTTCCGATTCGTCGTCCGCCAGGTTGTTCTGATCAAAGAACACAAAGGGATCGATCTTGCCGACGGTGATTTCCAGCCGGCCCAGCTCGCCGGTTTTACCACCCATGGGAATGTCGAGCTGGTACCAGGCCTGGGCCAGCAGGGCAACAGAGTCGTCAGGCGCCGTTGCGCCGCCATTGCCCAATTCGAAGGCGGTGGAGTTCACCGCGCCGGTGAGGGTGGGATTCAGCTTGGAGAAACCGGTGCCCTGGCCCAGGCGGAAGTGGGCGAACAGCTTGCCCTCTGCGTCGCCGATGGAGCCGGCGGGCATTTCAACTTCCACGTCGGCGCGGTAGTTGAAGTCGCTTTCGTCCCGACCCGTTGTGGTGCCGCTCAAGGCGCGCTGCGCCACCATAGTCAGGCTGGCTCCCGCCGTGACCCCATCCAGGGATGCAAAGGGCTTGGGCTGGCGGCGAATGGCCAGCACCTCGTTCTCCACGTCTTCCAGCCGGGTCTGCAATACCTTGGCTTCGGCCGGTTCCCGCAAACGTTTCTCCAATTCGGCGTTGCGGCCTTCCAGACGGGTCAGGCGTTCCTGCAATTGCTGCACCAGGGCCGCCAGGTCGGTGGGCACAGCCTCGGCGGCGATGGCGGATTGGCTGGTCAGCGCGACCAGCAGGGGCAGTGCGCGCAGTGCGGGGACGCGGACCGCATGAGCGGACAGGGCGCGGTTAGAGCGCATGGGCTTCTCCATTCAGTAACAAAAGCAGTCATCGCTGGCTGGCTACTGGGGCGGAGATGCCCGTTGGCTTGCTTGCAGTTTATTTGGTCAGGATCAACTTGCCATTCTTGGTCAGCCTGAGCTGGTAGCGCTCGCCGGCATGCTCAATCAGCAACACCTGCCGATCCCGCAGCAGATCTGTTGCCCGCACCACGTCCGCGGTGGCTTGCCGGGTGGAGGTGTGGGGGGCGGGCTGCGGAGTCGGGGGATTCATGGTCTGCATCATAATGAGAATAGTTCTCAAAAGCAAGCTCGTTCATTGGGATGTGCAAATCCTGATTCCCGCTGTGCCCTGTTCACCCCGTGCCGATGCTGGGGCACACTTACAGACTTCTCATCCATGGCTTTACCGATCCAATGAAATTCACCCCCGAATCCTTTCGTGCCTGGGAACGCAAGAAGATCACCCTGCTGGGCATGTCCGGCGTGGGCAAGACCTACATCTCAGGCATGCTGCGCCGCCACGACTGGTTCCATTTCTCCGGCGACTATCGCATCGGCACCCGCTACCTGGACGAGCCCATCCTGGACCTGATCAAGCAGCAGGCCATGCGCGTGCCCTTCCTGAAGGAGTTGCTGCGCAACGACTGGATCGACATTCGCAACAACATCAAGATCGAGGATCTGGGCCCGGTGCTGTCCTTCGTCGGCAAGCTGGGCAACCCGGATTTCGATGGCCTGTCTCTGCCCGAATTCAGCCGCCGCCAAGCCATGTATCGGGATGCGGAAATCGCCGCGATGAAGGATGTGCCCGAATTCATCCGTAAGGCCCAGGAAATCTATGGCTACGACAATTTCGTCAACGATGTGGGCGGCAGCCTGTGCGAACTGGAGGACGATTCAGTCACCGAGCTGCTGGCCGAGCACACCCTCATCCTCTATATCCAGGTAACCACCAAGGATGAGGAAGACACTCTGATCCGCCGCGCCCAATCCGATCCCAAACCCCTTTACTACCGCCCCGCCTTCCTGGCCGAACATCTGCCGATATTCATGGCGGAGAAGGGCCTGGATTTCATCGCCCAGGTGGAGCCCAACGATTTCACGCGCTGGGTGTTCCCGCGCCTGTTCCATTCCCGCGTGCCCCGCTACGAGGCCATTGCCGGTCCCCACGGTTACACGGTGACGTCCCAGGAAGTGGCCCAGGTAAAAAGCGAGGCGGATTTCCTCGACCTGGTTGAGGCAGCCATCGCGCGCAACGGCAACAGTAAGAACTGACGGGAGACCGCCATGCCAATTGTCGCCCACAACGATCTTCCCGCCCTGCAGCGCCTCAAGGAGGCCGGCACCACCATCGTCCTGCCGGCCGATCGTGCCGCGCACCAGGACATCCGTGAACTGCACATCGGCCTCCTGAACATGATGCCCGACGCCGCCCTGGAGGCGACCGAGCGCCAGTTTTTCCGTTTGGTGGGAGAGAGCAATCCCATCGCCCAGTTCTATGTGCACCCCTTCACCATCGACGCTCTGCCACGGGGCGACAAGGCGCGGGCGCACATCGACCGCTATTACGAATCCTTCGACAAAATCCGCGCTGAAGGACTGGATGCCCTCATCATCACCGGCGCCAACGTCACCGGTGAGGATCTGTCCAAGGAGCCGTTCTGGGAACCCCTGGGCGAGGTCATCGAGTGGGCCTGGGAGAACGTCACCACCACCCTGTTGTCTTGCCTGGCAACCCATGCCGTCCTGCATTTCCGCTATGGCCAACCCCGGGTGAAACAGTCGGCCAAGCGCTGGGGTGTGTTCTCTCACCGGGTGCTGGACAAGCGCCATCCCCTGGTGGCGGATGTCAACACCCGTTTTGACGTGCCTCATTCCCGCTGGAACGATGTCTCCCGCGCCCAGTTCGAAGCCGCCGGTCTGCGTGTGCTGGCGGAAAGCGAGGAGGTGGGCGTGCACCTGGCCACCAGCCATGACGGCTTCCGCATGGTGTTCTTCCAGGGGCATCCCGAATACGACACCATCTCCCTGCTCAAGGAATACAAGCGCGACGCCATCCTTGCCGCCCAGGGCAGGCTGGCAGCCTTCCCTCCTTTTCCCGACAACTACTTGTGTATCCATGAGCAGGCCGTTCTTATGGAATGGCGTGACCAGCTTCTGTCGGCCACGGCGAAAAGCGAACCCGTGCCAGAGTTCCCGGAGGCTCTGGTGGCAGATAACCTGGATAACACCTGGCACGACACGGGCGAAGCCGTGATTGGCAACTGGATGGGCTGCATGTATCAGGTCACGCATCGGGAACGGAGCAGGCCGTTCATGGATGGCATCGACCCGAATGATCCACTGGGTATTTATACGGCGTGAACATGGCATAATCCGCCGCTAATTTTTCTCGCGCAGTCCAAACGACGGAGGAATCGATCGTGGCAACAGCAGCCAAGAAGTCTGCAAGCTCACCCGCATCGAGTAGCGCCAAGAAACCTGCTGCCAAGGCCAAGCCGGCTGCGGTAAAAGCGATCGCCAAGCCAGCGGCGAAGATACACATGCCGGCCAAGGTTGTGTCAGCCAAGGTGGCTCCAGCCAAGAAGGTTGCGCCGCCTAAGGCGCCCCAGGCCAAAGCCGCTCAGACCAAGCCGGTGGCGGCGAAAGCCAAGCCGGCTCCCAGCAAAGCCAAGGCGGCACCCGCCAAGACGGCTGTGGCAAAAGCCGCCATGAAGCCAATCAAGGCAACCCCGGCGAAGGCTGGCGCCAGGAAGACGCCCCTCAAGAAATCCGCGGAAATAGCCGTTACCGCGAAGAAATCTCCGGCCGCCAAGCCCGTTCCAGCGAGCAAGTCGGCCACCCCGAAACCCAAGGCGGTGGCGCCCGCACCAGCATCTGCAATCGCGAAGCCCGCCCCGAAGAAAGTCGTCCCGGCCAAAGCTCCCGCAAAACCTGCGGCAGCACCCAAACCGGTGGCGGTAACCGCATCTGCAAAACCCATGAAATCCACTGAAACCAAAACTACTGCTCCCAAATCTGCCAAGCCCAAGAAACCCATCGGCGTGCCTATTACGGATGCCGATATCCTGGCCATGTCCGACAAGGACTACATGAACGAAGCCCAGTTCGCCTTCTTCAAGGCCAAACTGGAAGCGATGCGCGACGAAATCCTGGAGAACGCAAGGGAAACCGGCGAGCATCTGAAAGAAAACGAAGTCTTCGCCGATCCCAACGACCGGGCCACGGTGGAAGAGGAAAACCTGTTGGAACAACGCGTGCGCGACCGGGAACGCAAACTTCTGAAGAAGATCACCGCCTCCCTGGCTCGTATCGAGGACGGTACCTATGGCTACTGCCTGGAAACCGGTGATCCCATCGGCATCCCCCGTCTGCTGGCCCGCCCCACGGCGGAATTGTCCATCGAGGCACAGGAGAAGCATGAGCGGCTGGAGAAGCTCTACGCTGACTGATTTAGTTCCGAACTGGGCAGAAATGGCCGCAATAGCGGCCATTTTCATTTTCCAATCTGGTTTTAACGACCGTTCGATCGCCCGGTCGTTGTCATACCAACCCGACTCCGACGCCTCCTTGGATGCATCAACTCCGGCGCCGCGCTGATTCGTGCTTCGGGAATTCCCTCAAGAACCAAGTGGCAATACGGAGTCTGCTCCGTAAAGACACCAATTTACGTCCCGTGGCATCAAGCCTGTAATCGTCGGCGAGTGGCCGGCCTCTGGCGCGGCGCGCTCATTTCCAAACCGTCGCCACGAGGAGTCTCTATGAACAAGGTCCCTGTAATTCCCAAACTGCTGGGTGTATTCCTGGCTGCCACCTCCACCTGGGCTTATGCCGGAAATGCGCTCGATGTCAGTCTGGGTCTGGTCAGCATTCGGCCCGACATCGAGTCGCCCGTGGTGGGCGTGAGCGCCACCAACGAAACCAAGCCGATTCTGAACCTGACCTATTACCTGAACGAGAATCTGGCCCTGAATACCGCCGCCGGTATCACACGCCATACCTTCTCCGCCGGTGGCGCGGTGCTGGGCAAGGCGAGCATGGCGCCCTTTCATTTGATGTTTCAGTATCACTTCATGCCCAAGTCCGACTTCAATCCTTACGTGGGGGCTGGCATCCACCACACGGTGTTCTTCGACAAGAGCGGTACCACTTTCGATACCTTGCGCGGATTTCCCGCGGATACCGGTGGCGTGCTTCAGGTCGGTTTCGACTACGCCATCAACAAGGACTATTTCTTCAATTTCGACGTGAAGAAGTTCTACCTGAAGACCGACGTGTTGCCGGGCGGTGGCGGAGCCAAGATCGAGACGCTGACCCTGGACCCCCTGCTGGTCGGTATCGCCGTCGGCCGGCATTTCTGAGCCGGTTGCGTATAACTACCTGTTCAAAATCGTAAACGTACGGATTTTTCCGGTTCCGGGGCTTGCGTATAAATCTTCCCAACCCTGCGCAATCCGGGGTTGTTGTCCCGGCCGGTCGTGGCGGGTTATTGGAGTCCGGAGCGTTAACGCACACCGGTTCGAGATCATCCGAGGAAGAGGAGACT
>CAZEOR010000223.1:0-5425 GCA_964513695.1 uncultured Thiobacillus sp. | reverse complement strand
CCGCTCCCGTGCCTCGGCCAATTGGGCATCCCGGCGCCGCAAAACCACCGATAACCGCCCGACAAAAACCGCCACCAGGGCGACGGTCATCAGGAAATTGAGCCACATGCCGAGCAGGTGCATATCCACTGCCACCTCTGAGGAAACCTGGATTTGCAGGGGCTGGTAGAAACGCATGAGGAAGGTGTAAAGCACGCCCACCCATAGCGCGATGCCCCAGGCATGAAGAGGGGGCAGGCTCACAGCGGCAAGGATCAGTGGCACCAGCAGCAGAGAAATGAACGGATTGGCGTAACCGCCAGTAAGAAAAACCACAGTGGCGACACTGGAAGCATCCACCGCCAATTGCAGGGCGAGTCCCGCAGCGTTCATTCCTGTGTGCCGCAAGCGCGTCCACGCCATGACATTGAGCACCAGATGCAAAGCGATTACCGCGCCAAGGGAAGCCAAGGGCAAACGTGCATGCAGCAGCGTTGCCAAGAGCATGACACCCAAAATCTCACCGAAAACCAGACCTCCGCCCACCAGGATCAAGCGCCGTTGCGCTTCACCCGGCAGGGTTTCGCGTGCACTCATGGTCGGGTTGTAGATCTGCGCCATGGTGCGATTCTACTGGCGGCGGGCACGGATACGGTGCGACAACATGTCGCATGGTCCAGCGAGGCTCAAGCGCCTAGGATGCGCGGGCTTCCATACGTTTACGCGTATTTGCCGGCCCGCCACGCGGGCCGTTTTTTTGCCTGCGGATGCACGATCCTTCCTGCCAAAACTCACCTGCGACACTTTGTCGCATACCCGAATACATGAGCAATTCCTAATATTCCACCTTCCCCACCTACAGACTTAAGTCATGCGCTTGCGCGTCCTCACCCTAGTCATTGCCCAACTTCCATGCACGACCCTGGCAACGGATATCCCCGTCCTCGAGGAAATCACCGTTACCGCCCAACGTCCGGGCTTTTCTCCCTTCACTACAACAATTACCGAAGTTCCTCCCGGCGGGCAGGATGTCACGGCAATCCTGGGCAAACTGCCTGGTGCGGCGGTTGTCAGAAATGGGCCGCTTACCGGTATCGTCCAGGTGAGAGGCCTATCGGGGGATCGGGTCAATGTACTGGTGGATGGCATGGACATAACGCCGGCCTGCCCCAATCATATGGACCCGCCGCTCCACTATGCCACGCCGGCGGATATCGAATCCATCACGCTGGTAGCCGGCGCCACCCCGGTTTCTGCCGGAGGCGACAGCCTGGGCGCAAGCGTATCCGCGCGCGCCGCATTGGCAACATTCAACGACGAAGAGGGCTGGAAGACATCCACCCGGCTGAATACCGGCTTCAGCGGTGCCAACGACAGTCGGGATCTGGGCGCCACGGTGAACGCAGCCAGCCGGGATACAGTCCTGACCTATTCGGGCAGCCACGCCGAAGCTGGCAACCTGCGCTATCCAGGCGGCCGGGCACGCGACACCGGCTTCGACAGCACCCGACACAAAATCACCATTTCCAGAGCGACCACGGACGGCCGCCTGGATGCCAGCATCGGCCAGCACCGAACCCGCGACGCCGGCACGCCGGCCCTGCCCATGGATATGATCAAAGACGATGCCGACTGGGTGAATATGGCCTGGGCCGGCAAGGTGGGGAATGGTGGGCTGAAACTGCGCGCCTATTGGCACGACATCGATCATCTGATGGACAACTACAGCCTGCGCGGCTTGCTCGCAGGCATGTATGCCCCTGCTGAAAGCCGCGATGTCGGGCTGTCGGCGGCTTTCGAACAAGCGCATTGGGGCGGCAAGGCCCGCTACGGTGCTGAGTGGCTCGCCAACAACTTCAACGCCGCCCAATGGACCTCAGCGGGTGTGTTCAGTTCGGACATCCTGCGCAATGCGACCCGCAACCGCCTGGGTCTTTTCGGAGAATGGGAGGGAAAAATGAGTGCCGGCTGGCGCGCCAATCTGGGTTTACGTTCGGATACGGTACGCATGGATACCGGACTGGTGCGAAGCGGGGCTGCCATGGCGGTCGCAACGGCAGGAGACGGAGGCGTGTTCAATGCGTTAATCCACAAGAAAGTCGACCATGCATGGGACTGGAATGCGTTGCTCCAGTACACCACCAACACTTCCCTGGACTATGAACTGGGCCTGACACGCAAAACACGAGCCCCAAGTTTGCTTGAGCGCTACGAGTGGACACCCCTCAACGCCAGTGCCGGCCAAGCGGATAACAATCGCTACCTGGGCAACACCGAGCTGAAACCCGAGGTCGCCCACACGCTAAGCGCCGCGTTACGACAACATGGCGAGGGCGGGGCATTCAAGGCAACCTTGTTTTACCAGCGGGTGAACGACTATGTCGTCGGCACGCCCTGTGCGCCCGGCGCATGCAGCGTCACGGCATTCACCCCGCTTCGCTACGAAAACCACGATGCCCGCCTCTACGGATTGGATTCCACATGGAACCTTGATACCGGTCCGTGGAGCCTGGCCGCCGTCCTGAGCTATGTGCGTGGGCGCAATTTGGATAGCAACACTGATCTCTACCGCATCGCCCCGTTGCGCCTGACCCTGCGCACAGCCCATTCGGCCGGGGCCTGGTCCAATACACTCATCGCCAGATTGGCGGCGCGTCAGGACAAGATCGCCCACTATGCACCGGCGGCACTGAACGATGAAAAAACCACACCAGGTTTTGCCGTCGTGGATTGGCGTGCCCAATGGCGGCCGGACAAGTCCGTTAAACTCAACATCGGCATCGATAACGTGTTCGACAAGCTTTATTACGATCATCTGGGCGGAATCAATCAAGTTGCCGGCAGCGATATTCCTGTCAACGCCCGCCTGCCCGGCGCTGGCCGCTTCGCCTTCGTACAACTGGAATGGATTTTGTAAAAGGAAACCCCATGCATCGCACACTGTTGTTTCTGCTTGCCGGCGCAACGCTCTCCACTTCAACTCTGGCCGACACTGTGAAGGTGGAAAACGCCTGGGTTCGCGCCACCGCCCCCGGACAGAAGGTCGCGGGAGGTTTCATGACGCTCACCGCCGACGCGGATATGGCCCTGGTCGGCGGTACCAGCCCTGTATCTAAATTCTTTGAACTGCACTTCATGAAGATGGAAAACGGCGTCATGGAAATGCGAGAGATGAAGGAGATTCCGCTACCCAAAGGCAAAGCAGTGAGCCTGGAGCCGGGCAACCTGCACGTCATGTTCATCGGCCTGAAGAATCCGATCAAGGAAGGCCAGAAAGTGCCGATGACCTTGATACTCAAGGGTGGCGACGGCAAGGAACAAAAGCTGACAGTGGAAGCCGAGGCACGCAGGACGAACAGCCACTGAGACAGGTTTCATCAACTGCGAACCACCCAAAGAAAAAGCCGGCATACGCCGGCTTTTTCTTTGGGTGGTCCGGCGAATTACTGGATTTCCCGCTCCAGTTCTTCAATGGACGTATGCCGCACATCCTTGCCTTTCACCATGAAAACCACATATTCAGACATGTTCTTGGCATGGTCGCCGATGCGCTCGATGGCTTTCACCACGAACAACAGGTCGATGAAAGTGGAAATGGTGCGGGGGTCTTCCATCATGAAAGTGATGAGATGGCGCGTGATGAGGTGGAATTCCTCGTCCACTTCCATATCCTGGCGCGCAACGCCTGCGGCTCCTGAGGCATCCAGGCGGGCAAAGGCATCCAGTGATTCACGCAACATCTTGGTGGCCAGACCCGCCATGTATTTGATCTCGTTGTAGCGAGGCGCGACGATGCGATCGTTGTCATAAACCTTTATGGCAAAGCGGGCGATTTTGGCCGCCTCGTCCCCGACCCGCTCCAGATCGGTAATGGTCTTGATGATGGTCAGGATCATGCGCAGATCGCTGGCTGTCGGTTGGCGCAGAGCAATGATCTGGGTACAGGCCTCGTCGGCCGCCACTTCCATGGCATTGACCCGGTGATCCTGGTCGATCACATGTTCGGCCAACTTGGTGTTGCCGGAAATCAACGCCTCGACGGCCTGATTGACCTGCTCTTCCACCATGCCGCCCATCTCCAGAACGCGGGCACGAACCGCCTCCATGTCGGCATCGAATTGTTTGTAGATATGTTCGCTGGGCATTTCTTCTCCTCAATCACCACGCTGGTGGCGGCGCTTAGGGATTATAAGCACGCCCATCACGGTGAATATTACAGATCGGTGACAAATGGCACCGCCAATCTCGTTCCGTCGATCTCCAGGGTCATGGCCCAATCGCGCCGGCCTGTGACACAGACCGGCAAGGTTGCCGAGGTTCGGAACACACCCTGGCTATCGGCACGCAGAGTGTAAATATTGAAGCCCATGTCCATGCCTGCCATGGTGAAGCGGGCCTCCACCTTTTTTGCCCCCGGCGCCTTCACCCAAACTTGGAATGGTTTCAGAGGCTTGATCGTTACATCGGTTCCCAAGCTCACGCTCCGCACTCCAACTTGGGCAACGCAACCGGCCACCATATCCTCACAGGAAATGACAAGGATGGATTCGTCCTGACGTTCGGAATTCAACCAGAGGACGATACCGACCATGGACACCAGCAAGAAAGGCAGGGCATGGTTGACCCATTTCTCAGTTTTCACGGTGTCTGCCAAGCCTGGCTTTTCAAAGCAATACCGTGGGCACCATGCTCCCGTGCCTTTGCCAGGGCATCGGAACCTAGCCCTCCCAAGGCATAGACGGGGAGGGGGAAATCCTTCAAAAATACCGCGAAACGATCCCAACCCAGTGTTTCCGCCCCGGGATGACTGGCCGTGGGCAACACTGGCGAGAGCACGACGAAGTCCAGCTCCAGTTCGGCGGCTCGGGCCAGCTCCACGGGGTTGTGGCAGGAAGCACCCACCCACTCCAGATCGGGCCGCGCCTGGGCTGTCATGAGCTGAGATGAGTTCATATGGGTTCCCACACCCAGTTCCCGAGCCAGGTTTGCATGGCCATTCAGCATCAAGCGGGCGCCACGGGCATGACATCGCTCCGCCACATCGCCCGCCAGTTCCCGATAGGCATCGCTGGAAAGCTGCTTTTCACGCAATTGCACCAACCTCAAGCCATATTCCAGGCGCTGGTCGAGCCGCCGCAGAAATTCCATCTCACCCAGCTTCGCCACGTCGGAAATGGCATATTCCAGGGGTAATGACAGGCCTTTCAGAATCGGCCCGTTGGCGGGAAGGATAGGAGAGACATCGGGTAAATCATTCCCACCCCCGGCTCGTGTCCAGGCAAGAGACTGCCCCTCGTGGGGATGGGGATCGCCAATCCAGCGCGTCACACGGAAAAATCGCAGCATGACATGGGCGTGGGGGTAGACATAGGCACGCTTGAGCCAGGGCCAGGCCTCAATCACCTCGATCCCGATAGCATCAAGACGACATGCAATATCCTTCTTC